>JAYVGE010000086.1:0-4878 GCA_043772515.1 Flavobacterium sp.
TAATTATTGATTGATGGCTTTTGCCATAGCCCACATCAATAGTACGACTCCAGCAACAACAGCTAATAAGGGATGTATTAAAAATAAAACAGTTCCTAAAAGTACCATTCGCAATACTGCTTTCTTGTTGTCGCTCATTTTGTTACAGCTAATAATTTAACCAAAGATAATAAAAAAAGTATAATGGATAGCCTTTCTTACAACATTTCATTTGTGACAAACGCCACTGGCGTTTTGCCAAAAATCGAGACAGGCTTAGACGCTATCAATTCTAGTACCCAAAAGGTAACCAAATCTTTTGGGGACTGTTACAAATCATTATTATCGGTTGAATTAGTAGCCAACAATCTTAACCAGGTTAAGCAAAGTTTTGACCAGTTGATAGCTCCGGGTATCGCCTTGAATTCTCAAATGACGGAACTAAGTGCTATTACCAACGTTACTGGTTCGGGACTAAAAGAAATTGAAAAGGCGGCACGAGCAAGTGCCAAAGCCTTCGGAACCGATGCTAGCTCTAACGTGAATTCGTATAAATTGATACTTTCACAATTATCTCCAGAGATTGCCAAAAACAGTACGGCAATGAAAATGATGGGTGACAATGTGAATGTATTAAGTAAGAGCATGGGCGGTGATACCGTTGCTGCTACCAACGTTCTTACTACGGCTATGAACCAGTACGGGGTCAATTTAGACGATCCAATTGCAGCGAGTAAAATCATGGCCGACATGATGAATGTTATGGCGGCGGGTGCTCAAGCAGGTTCTGCTGAATTGCCACAAATACAAAGTGCATTAGAACAGGTCGGAATGGTCGCTAAAACGGCTGGCGTTTCATTTGTGGAAACGAATGCCGCTATTCAACTTTTGGACAAAGCAGGTAAAAAGGGTTCCGAAGGCGGTGTCGCATTGCGTAATGTAATGACCACGTTGTCTGAAGGTCGTTTTTTGCCAAAAGACACCCAAGCAGAATTGAAAGCAGCAGGCATTGACATTGTGAGATTAGGCAATAAAACATTGCCATTAACGGATAGACTTAAAATGTTGAGACCGATAATGAACGACAACGCTTTGGTAACAAAAGTTTTCGGGAAAGAAAATGCCGCTGCAGCTATTGCCATGGTGCAAGGAATTGACGCTATGAGTACGTTAAAAACTCAAATCACTGGGACAAATAGTGCAGTTACGCAAGCCAATATTGTAATGGGGAGCTATGAAGAACGTTCTAAGCGTACTCAAGCAAAATTGGAAGATTTGAAAATCGGATTTTTTAATATTACGCAAAGTATTGCGCCTTACGTTCAAAACACATTAGCAGCCGTTAGCACATTGGGGGAACTAGCATCCACAAGCAACTCCTTATATAGTATCTATGAATCCCAATTAATCCCGAAAATTTGGGGTGCTATAAAAGGATTATTTGTAAAAGCAGTTGTAACTCAAGCAGATACTGTGGCAACTGCCGAAAACGCAACCGTTACAGGAGTTGGAAGTATAATGAATAGAATTTATGCCTCTACCATAGGAAGTATAACCAGAGCGACACTAATGGCGACAATGGCACAGGTGGGTTTGAATTTGGCAATGCTGGCAAGTCCTGTTGGATTGGTGGTTATTGGCATAATTGCGCTGGTAGCGGTGTTTAAATATTTATGGGATAACTCGAAAAAATTTAGAGAAATCTTATTTGGAATATGGGAAGCGGCAAAAGCGGTGTTTCATAATATCGGTGTCGTTATCAAGCGGGTTTGGGACTCTGTGGTTAAACCTGTTATCATGGCGTATTACACAGTTTACAAATTTGTATTTACAAAAATTTGGGAGTTTATAAAAATGACATTCAACGCCATTGTTGCTGTTTTTGTTTGGTGGTACGATACCGTAATCAGCATTTTTACGGCCGTAAAGGATATGATAATAGCTTATTTTACTTGGATTGGTCAAACAGTAAGTACGGCAATAAACGTAATAGGCTCTTTCTTTAGTGCTTTGTGGGAGTGGTTTAGTTCTGTTTTTTCAGGCTTTGCAAAATTCATCGAGGAATGGTTGATACAACCCCTTAAATCGGCTTTTAGTGGCATTTGGGATTGGATAGTAGGATTATTTGATAAAATTATGACAAAACTAACGGGTGTGTTTGCTCCAATAAAGAAATTTTTTAAAGCGTTGTTTTCAAGCGAAGGAATGACCGACGTAAAAGTCGCCTATAAAGAAGGTCAGAAAAAAGGAGCTGCGAGTTATGATAAGGATCATCCACAGGCAAAAAAAGGCAAATCTGACAAGAAGGAAACCGACCCCAATGCGCATAAAAAGATTTTTGACGTTGCCGTAGGTGGCACAGGTTCTATCGGTGGTGTCGCTGCCAAAAAAGTAAAAGACAAAGAAAGTCACGAAAAAAGTGGCGGAAGTGGTAGTAATAGAAGTTTAACCGTTGGCAAACTAATAGAAACGATGAACGTTCATTATCATGGTGCCGCAAAAGAGAGTAAAGAAAGTTTAAAACAATCAGTCACAGAAGCGTTTTTGACCGCAGTTAGTGATTTTAGTTCCGTACAATAATGATAGAAATACAATTTCCCAACACAAAACAAGTCGCTCAGGGTTTTGCCCTCAATGCCATACTAAGAGCTGGAATTAGAAAATATCCCCCTCTGGAGGCTTCGAGCGAATCCTTTGAATTTCAAGGGACAAAAGAATGGCTTGGAGTTCCTACTCTGACTACTTTGGCTTTGAAAGGAGTACTACCCGATGGAGAAGTAGTGCATGTAGAATTATTAGAATGCATTATAACCATTACTCAAGACAGGAATATAGTGACAACTCCTTTACAAGGAATGGACGGTACGGTCAAAGAGTACATAAGCGACGGAGATTATCAGATTTCGATAGATGCAGCTATTAGTGGGTATCAAGAAGGTTCGTTAGATTACGAAAACAGCAAGGCGTATCCAATGGAGCAAATGAAACCTTTAATGAAACTTCTAAAACTAAAGGATTCGTTGAAGGTTCACTGCGATTTTCTTACCCTATTCGACATTACCGATGCAGTTGTTAAAACTTATGGGATGATACAAGAAACGCATAGTAATAGACAATCGTTTAACATACAATTATTAAGCGATACTGCTTATGAAGTTAAACTAAAAAGAGATGCTTAGGTTAAGTAGTGAAATCACTATTGAAGGAGAAAAAACTTGGGTTTTTAAGTTTTTAGCAGGCTGTAATGTAGTGCAAGACACTGGCACATTGACAGATACGTGTACGCTTGAATTGCCCAAAAAAATAAAGTGGGAAGGCTTTATTGTGAAAAATGGAAAGCTACCCATAAAACGAGGCGACCGCATCACGATAAAATTAGGTTACGATAATGATTTGACATTTAAATTTTCGGGGTTTATTCGAACCGTGGATGCTAAGAACCCCGTTAAAATACATTGTGAAGATGGTATGTTTTTGTTAAAAACACATAAAGCGCCTTCAAAATCGTATAAAAATGCCATGCTAAAAGACGTGATTACAGATATGTTGGAAGGAACAAACATCGACTTTCAATTAATCGACGATGATATAAAATTAGGAAAATACAGAATCACACAACCCACAGTTGCACAAGCACTACAGGAATTGAAAGAACGACACATGTTGCAAGCCTATTTTAGGACTATTAACGACAAAAGCATTTTGTATGTAGGACTAGCCTATCCTTTTGACAATCGAAAAAAAGAAAAGTTTGTTCACGGAAAAAACATCATTAATGAAGATTTTGAGTACCGAGACAAAGAAGAAATTCGAGCCAAAGTAGAAGCTACGAGCTTTGGAGCAAAGCATAAAAAAACCTATTTGGAAGTAGGCGACAAAGATGGAGATGTTATTAAAATTCGTATCGATGGATTGACAGAACTGGAGTTAAAAAAATATGCAGAAAACACACTCGACAAATACAAGCAAACAGGTTTTAAAGGGACTTTTGAGGCTTTTGGCGAACCAATTGTAGCAAGTGCGATTTGGTCGAAATTCATGCAAGCGATGGCAATAGCGGAACTTATTTAATCAAGAAAAACGAAATCAATTTCGGTATGAATGGCTACCGCCAAAAAATAGAACTGGGTCAACCACTTGGAATAGAAAAAAAGTAAATGAAAGATATAATACAGCAACTAGCCAAAACAGGCGACGAAATTTACGCCAAAATTGGCGAAGTTATTTCGATAGACTTGAATAACATGACCGTTGATGTGAAACCTTTGGACGGTTCGGCTGATATAGACGATGCCTATTTGCAAGCCGATAGCGATAATGGAGGTTGGCTGATGATTCCGAAAAAAGGAAGTTTGGTGGGGGTGGTATTTATAAACAAGGAAACGGCAATAGTTGCGAGTACTGGGCAAATTGACCAAGCCACTTTGGAAATTGAAACCGTAAAATTAGAAATTAACCAAGACGGTTTCTTATTAAAAAAGGAAAACGAAACGCTAAAAAAATTAATGGCTGATTTAATCAAAGCAATTAAAGCTATGAAGTTTACAACTCCTAATGGCCCGACAATAAGTCTTATAAATCTTCCTGATTTTATCGATGTTGAAACAAGATTTAATCAATTTTTAAGATGATGCAAGATATTATATTAGACAATGATGGCGATTTGAATGTTGTGAACGGCGACTTTATAATGAGTGAATGTCAAGAACAAAATATTAAACTTTTGTTTGCTAGTTCTCCAGGGGAATGGAAAGAACATCTAGAGGCGGGAATTGCTTTTAACAGAACTCAAAACGGAGTAATTGACAGGTTTATGGATAGAACTATAAGAGTACAATTGGCGGCCGACGGCTTCAAATTAAATCATTTAAAGATAGAACAAACAGGGGTTTCATTAGA
>JAYVGE010000087.1:0-4875 GCA_043772515.1 Flavobacterium sp.
GTTTCATTTATTTTCTCAAAATCACTTTCGATAGCACGGTACAAAATAATTTTACCCGTTTTGTCGATAATAATATATCTCGGAATCCAATCTAGATCAATTGCTTTGCCAAAAACACCTTTCATGCCATCATTCATCATAAAATGATCTCCTTTTAGTTGGTGTTTTTCGATGCCTATTTTCCAATTTTCAGCTGTTTTATCTGCCGAAAGAAACAAATAGGCTACATCTGGATTATTGGCTTGTAATTCGCGAAATTTTGGCATAGCCTTTATACAATCACCACACCATGAAGCCCAAACCTCTATAACCAGTGCTTTTCCTTCGTGTTTTTTTAAAATATCTTGAAACGCAACCTGATTTCCATCAGTAGCTAATAATTTTTCGGACAAAGCTTCTTTTGAGAATGCTGTTTTTTGCGCATTTGTACAAGAGAATGTGGCAAAAGCAATTAGTAAAGTGGCAATTTTTTTCATACGGTTTTTAGTTTTAACAAAGTTAATCAAAGAAATGTATAGCGGTAGTATATTTATAAAATTCGAAAGCTAAATGCCATAGCAATATCGTTATAGTTAATAAAATAATGATAAGAAAGCTAAAGTGTTTCTTTTTTAGGGCAAACACAGGAGTTCAAAAGAATGATTTTTTTAAACATTTTACATTTTTTTTTAGATTGTAGGTTAATGAGTTTCTGCCAACCAATTTCACAATTAATGGATTAAATTTGTAAAATGGTAGACAAATTCTATTCCATAGAAACTAATCGTTTGTTCTGTGTTTTCTTTCTGTTATAATTTCAAATCATCGATGTCATTATAATGTATCTTTTGTTTTATAGTACCTTTTTCTAAAATTATAATACTAGGATTGGCTCTTTCGATCGTTTTTAGTGCAATGGCATCGCAAAAATAAAAATCAAATGTTAAGCTATATTGCTTTTTTTGTTTTGTAATTTCTTCAGCAGACGAAGCGGTCATTCCGATTACTTTATACCCTTTGGTTTTGGCTGTTTGGTTTAATTTTTCCATTTTAGACAAACCGTTCGCACTTGCAATTGCCAAATCATACGTTACAATTAGCATTAATTTTGGCTCTTGTAGCAATTCTTCTTTATAATCCGATCCGTCTTTTTCCATCACAAAATCGTGTATTGGCGGTACATAACCAGCTGTAATTACTTTGTCTTTTCGATCTACAAAACTGGCTCCCTCGGGAATTGTAGCCAAATCTTTTTCGGTAAATTCTTTGTCGACACCATTTACTTTGTAAATAAATACCATTTCGATTACCGATTTTGGAGCGCCTTCGGGAATTTCCATTCCTTTCTGAATATTATTTCCTATTTGAAACGGACGAAAATCTTTTATCGGCAAGTGATTAAATACCCAATATCCCATAAACAAACAAAGAATAACGCTCGAAAAAACCAAGATATTTTGAATTTTATTAGAAAATAAAGGGGTTATACGTTTTTGATTATAGAATAATAGGAGAATAAAAAACAGTAAAACAATGTCTTTGGTAAATGATTGCCAAGGCGTAAGGTGCAAAGCGTCTCCAAAACAGCCACAATCTTTAACTACATCAAAATAAGCAGAATAAAAAGTTAAGAAAGTAAACATAACGATGAGTAGTAGTAAGCTATAGATAGTAAATTTGGATTTATACCCAATAAGTAGCATTACACCCAAAACCACTTCTAGAATAACCAAAAAATAAGCAATTGTCAATGAGAGGGGCACTAGAAATGGAAGATTGAATACGGGTTCTCCAAAATATTCGGCTAGTTTATAAGAAAATCCAACTGGGTCATTTAGTTTAATTAATCCCGAAATAATAAATAAAATCCCGACAAATAGTCTGGAGAATTGGGTAATGATGTTTTTCATAGTTTTATTTAATTTTTAAATTCCAAAAGTTAGTACATGACAAAAAATATATTTTTACTTAAATTCAATAAAATGGAGATAAATTAATCATGTTAAAAATTGATAATTAGTGCATTACGAGGTGTCGATCCTATAGTTTTATAATGAAGAATACCCGTCTTGAGGGTAAAGATACAGAGCTTATTTCAGTTTTACAAGGTCATTCCGAAGGGAAACTCAATTTAGCAAGAGACAATCTCCTTTGTTTATTTGTAACGACTTTATGCAAAATGAAAACAATAAATTATGCAAGGTGTTGGGAGTCGGTTATAAAAATGAATCATTTGCATTGATTTTTAAAATGTTGAACAAACGAGGGAATTCAGCTACGCAAGCGAGGATTCCTTTAATCAAAACTTTTGTCCTGTACTTAAATATATCATAAATCAAATTGGTTTATGATACTATTAAATGACACAATTCTTACCTTTGTGTATAGCTTAATTATCATGATTATCAAGATCCTTCGTTTTTCCGATAGTACTGTTTTTTCCAATGCCTTGAAGGTAACTATTGCTTCTGTTTTTCCTGTTTTATTGTTTTCTTATTTTGGTCATTTTCAAGTAGGTTTTACCATTGCAATTGGTGCTTTTCTTACCTATCCAAGCGACATCCCTAGTAATTTAAAGCATAAAATAAACGGTGTTCTTGTGGCTGCTTTTATAGTTTCTGGAGTTACTTTGTTAATTAATATTGTTTATCCTTATTCCTATATTTTCTACCCATTTCTAACGGCTTTACTTTTCTTTTTGTCGATGATATCGGTTTACGGACAACGCGCTACAATGGTCTCTTTTTCGGCTTTGATAGCCGTTTCACTGGCCTTTGCACATTTGTCTACGGGATGGGAAATGCTTTATCATTCGGGATTGATTCTTACTGGAGGGTTGTTTTATTTATTGATTTCGCTTCTCTTTCATTATATTAGACCCCACCGTTATATCGAATTACAAATCGCAGAATGCATTCGATTAACAGCAAAATATTTGAAACTAAGAGGCGATTTATGGACGCTTAATGCCGATAAAAAAGCAATTATAGAGAGACAACTCCATTTACAAGTGGAACTAAATACGATTCGTCAAAATATTAGAGAAATTCTTATCGGAAACCAAACCAATTCGGCTTCTTCCAATCAGAATCGAAAAATGTTAATCGTATTCGTTTCTTTGGTCGAAATACTAGAATTGGCCTTGTCGACTTCTTTTGACCATGATAAATTACATCTAAAATTCGACGACCATCCGAAGGTTTTAAATACCTATCAGAATTTGGCTTACAACCTTGCTGCAACTTTAAAACAGTTATCAAAAAGTGTAGAAGACAGAACGAAATATAATTCTAAACATCAATTATTTGATGATTTGCACGCCTTAGAGCTTGCTATAATTAGTTACGAAAATGACTTAGGTAAAACCAAGGCCTCCGAAGGCGTTTTTATGCTCACCACAATGTTGCAATATGCTGAAAAACAGGTAGAAAAGATAAAAATAGTAGAACGTGCTTTTTCTCTAGCTACAACTTCTCATGATTTTAAAGGAAAAGACAAAGATTTAGAAAAATTTCTGACTCCACAATATTATCCATGGAGCACATTTACGGAAAATTTGAGTTTTTCCTCTACTATATTCAGGCATTCTTTGCGGCTTACGATAACCATCCTGATTGGTTTTATTATCGGAAAAATCCTCCCTTTTCAAAATGTATATTGGATATTGTTGACCATTGTTGTTATCATGCGACCTGGTTATGGCTTGACCAAACAACGTTCCTACCACAGAACTTTGGGTACAATTATGGGCGGAATTATAGCTTTTGCTATTTTATCAATCGTTCAGAATAGTATTGCAATCAGTATTTTTGCCATCGTATCGATGCTTTTGGGATTTTCATTTACTCCGATTAATTATAAAGTTAGTGCCACTTTTGTGACAATGTATGTTGTTTTTATTTACGGACTATTATCTCCAAACATAGACGACGTTATTCAATACCGTATTTTAGACACTATAGTCGGAGCTGGTTTGGCTTTCCTTGCCAATCATTTTTTGTGGCCCTCTTGGGAATTTTTGAATATTCCTGTTTATTTAGAAAAAGCGATTCGATCCAATCGAAATTATTTGATGGAAATCTCTAATTTGTATAATAAAAAGGGAGCAATTTCGACGTCGTATCGATTGGCACGAAAAAATGCTTTTGTCGAAATTGGAAATTTAATGGCATCGTTTCAAAGGATGTCTCAAGAACCGAAGTCGAAACAAAAACAGCTTCCGCAACTCTATGAATTAGCGGTATTAAATCATACCTTATTATCGGCGTCGGCTTCAATGGGCACTTACATACAGTCGCATAAAACAACATCTGCCTCAGAGGCATTCAATATTGTTGTCAATACCGTAATCCGAAATTTAGACCAAGCAATAGCTATTTTGAAAGAAGAAAAATGGGAGTCCAAAGAGACTAAACATCAGGAAGATCTTGCTAATCGCTTTACAGAATTAAAAAACATACGAACCCGAGAACTACAAGCAGAAGATCTATTAGACGAAGAAGCTTTTTTGCTAAAAATGCAGGAAGCACAGTTGGTAATCGAACAATTAATTTGGTTGAATAACCTATCGGAGAATATTATAAAAAACGCACAAATGGTGGTTCCTTCGACTTAATTCGAGTATTGATTTATGCCAATTTTATTTACTGGCAGTTGCTCTGACGTTTAGGCAATGTCATTAAGATTAGTGTTTCATTACCCTAGCTTTTGTAGAAATCATGAATTAATTGTTTGGTCAAAGAATTGATTTTTCAAACCTTTTATTTGTATTTGTCAAAGTTTTGAACTTTGGCTAAGACTCGATCGAAAACCTTTAATTTAATGGCACTGTGCGTGAGGGATTGCAGTGAAGCTCTTTTTTTATTTGGCGATTTTTCTTCGCCAAATAAAAAAAAG
>JAYVGE010000088.1:0-2041 GCA_043772515.1 Flavobacterium sp.
CTTTATAAGCAATCACATAAATGGGAAACATTTGGACGGCTTTTGGCACAAGAAGCCTTTAACGTATCTATTCGGAGAACAGAAAGTTTTATTATCCAAACACCCGAAGAACGTTATTTAGATTTGATAAAGTATTATCCCGACATTTTCAATACTATTCCGTTGTATCATATCTCATCATATTTAGGCATTCAGGGACCTTCTTTAAGTCGTATCAGAAAAAGAATTTCAGGCAAGTAATACGATTTTAACTTGGGTTAAAATTTAACTGAAAAAGAAATTAGACTTTTGCTTGGTAAATGTTTCAAAATAAACCTTGTGGTTTGCTTCGTTCTTTCTCCCTTTTTCTATGTTAAAAAATCTTAGAATACTGGGCATAGAAAGATTTTTTGCCTTGAAAAAGACCAAAATAACTTTGTCAAATTTTGCATAGTTTATTTCAAAACCTTTACTTAATAAAAACACAAAGCAAAGTTCTATTATCCGTTTTGTTGTACTTGACACTACAAATAAAATCTTTTTCACAAAATTTAAACAACGAAAAAATGACAAAATCAAAAACAATCGTGTTCATACACGGACTATTTGTAAACCCAGAAAGTTGGGCAGAATGGAAAATTTATTTTAAAGAAAAGGGATACAAATGCTATACACCAGCAAATCCTTTTCACGAAGGAAGTCCTGAAGTTCTAAGAAAACAAATCAATCCCGATTTGGCAAAAGTAAATTTTGAAGATGTTGTAAAAAACATTGTAAAGTTGATTGACACTTTACCCGAAAAGCCAATTGTTATTGGTCATTCATTAGCAGGTTTGGTAGTGCAAAAATTAGTTTCAATGAATAAAGTAGCAGCAGGAATTTGTATTGACGGTGCATCACCGCAAGGAATCGTAACCACAAAATTGAGTTTTTGGAAATCTAACTTTCCTGTTGTAAACTTCTTCAAAGGAAATTCGGTTTTTGAACCAAACAAAAAATGGTTTCACTACGCTTTTTGCAACACAATGACAAGAGAAGAATCTGACAAAGTATTTAATGAATATGTAGTTCCTGAAAGTAGAAACATTCCGAGAGGAACATTAAGAAGTTTTGCAAAGATTGATTTTAAGAAACCACACGAACCTTTACTTTTTATTGCAGGAGAGAAAGATAATTGTGTGCCTGCATCATTGAATAGAAAAAATTTCAAGGCTTACAAAGACACCAATAGCATCAAAGAATTTAAAGAGTTCAAAGGTCGCGGACACTTCATTTGCGGAGAACCAAACTGGCAAGAAATAGCGGACTATATTTTTAATTGGCTAAAATAGCAGCGAAAAAACTGTACATAAATATATTAGTTAAACAACCAAAAAAAAGCCCCAGTTGAGGGCTTTTCAAAATCAGTAGATGCGGAGACTTTGTGCCTAAATTTAAGGATTTAAAGACGAATAGTAACGTCTTTTATCAGGTTGTTATTTTCAAGAAATATATGTAATTTTGATAGGAATATGTTTTACTCGTTAGGGTGTCAGTTCGACGGCTAGTTTGGTAATATGGCGGGTTTAGACTGAATTTGAAGTTGGTTTTGTACTTGTAAAAGAGGGGAATAACTAAATATAAGTTGTGTTTTTCGGCTATGGCAAGAGCGCAAGAACGAGGTAAATTGCAGAGTTTGTTTTGAAACATTTACTTAGCGGTTAGCTAAAAAAACATCACGGTAGAAAAATGAAAATAGAGAATTTTATACCATTTGACGGACAGCATTGCGAAACAACAGCAACAGGAACTTTGTTGAGACAACTCAATATTGAACTTTCTGAACCAATGCTTTTTGGTTTAGGTGAAGGATTTGGATTTATCTTTTGGAACATGAAATCAATGAATTTTCCTTTTATAGGTGGACGAGTAAAGCCAGACGTTTTAACTGAAAATATTGCAAGAAATCTAAACCTTGAATTGACAGTTGCCGAAACTTCATCGGTTCAAAAGGCTTGGAAAAATGTAAAGGAACTTATCGACAACGGACAAGCAGTCGGCTTAAAATTAGACTGTTTTTATT
>JAYVGE010000089.1:0-4842 GCA_043772515.1 Flavobacterium sp.
GTAATGAGGTAGCAGGAGTTGTTACAGGATTGGCTTGGACAAGCGTTGGTGGCGATATTTTGTTTATAGAATCATTGATTTCTCCAGGAAAAGGAACGATGACAATTACAGGAAATCTAGGAACAGTAATGAAAGAATCGGCAACTATTGCCTTAGAATATATTAAAGCAAATGCCCAGCTCTTGGGTTTAAACTCCGAAGTTTTATCTAAACACAATATTCATTTACACGTTCCAGAAGGGGCAACACCCAAAGACGGACCAAGTGCAGGAATTGCCATGCTTACTTCTTTGGTCTCTTTGTTGACACAAAAGAAAGTAAAGAAAAATCTTGCCATGACTGGTGAAATTACTTTACGTGGAAAAGTCTTACCAGTTGGAGGGATAAAAGAAAAGATTTTGGCTGCTAAAAGAGCCAATATTAAAGAGATTATTTTGTGTCATGAAAACAAAAGTGATATTGATGAAATTAAACCAGAATACTTAGACGGACTTACTTTTCATTATGTAAAGGAGATGAGCGAAGTTTTAGATTTTGCTTTGACGGATCAGAAAGTAAAAAACGCTAAGGATTTGAAATAAAATCAAATTCCAAAAATTCAAATTCTAAATTCCAAACTAAATCAATCATTTTTTGGAATTTAGGATTTGAATTTTGTTTTTTTTAAATTATTGTAATTATAATTTTATCTTCACATTTGCGTTTTACCATTCAGAAAAAGCGATTCAAGACATGTTTCAAAGACTTATATTCTTTCCTGTTTTTTTTATTAGTACTTTGTCCTATAGTCAAATAGGAGGAAAGTCGGTTTATCCGTTTCTAAACATGGTTACTTCTCCGCGACAAGCTGCTTTGGGAGGAAAAACAATTACAATTTATGATGATGATGTGAATCAGGCTCATTTTAATCCAGCAACTATCAATCCAGAAATGGATAATCATTTGGCACTCAATTACGGAAACTATTTTGGCGATGTTACCTACGGAACTGCTTCATATGCTTACACCTATGACCGACACTTGCAAACTTTTCAGGTAGGTGTAAACTATGTAAACTACGGTAATTTTGATGGTTACGACGAAAATGGTCAGTCTACATCTTCTTTTACAGGAAATGAAGTTGCTATTTCTTTAGGATATTCTTATACAATTCCGAATACTGCGCTTCATATTGGGACCAATGCCAAAATAATTTCATCAACATTAGAGCGTTATTCTTCTTTTGGAGGTGCGTTGGATATTGGTGCCCTCTATATCGACGAAGATAACGAGATAAATTGGGGGTTTGTTGTCAGAAATATCGGAACTCAATTCACCACATATTCAGGTACAAACGAAAAATTACCACTAGAAATTATCGCAGGAGTCTCTCAACAATTAGAAAATGTACCGATTCGCTGGCACCTTTCTTTAGAAAATTTGCAACAATGGGATGTTTCTTTTTCTAATCCGGTACGAGCAGCATCAACACTAGACGGAAGTGTAACTCCAGAAAAAGTATCTATTTTTAATAATGCAATGCGTCATCTTGTCTTAGGAATAGAGCTTTTTCCTAAAAAAGCATTCAACTTGCGATTGGGTTACAATTTTCGGCGAGCCGAGGAATTAAAAATTGTAGAGCAGCGCAATTTCTCAGGGATTTCTTTAGGTTTCGGCTTGAAAATGAATAAATTAAAATTTAATTATTCCTATTCGAGATATACTTTGGCAGGAAACACAAGTTTGTTTGGTTTGACAATCAATTTTCAAGAATAATTTTTTCTGATTTAATGAAAATTAAGACCATAGAATAGGTTTCGAATACAACAGAGCAGGCAAATGAGTTAAAATTATTTTGCAGCGAATCATAAAGAAAGACACTCCAATCAAAAAAAAGGATATGAATAGTTGTAATCCTTTATGATAATTCAGTGATTTCTGTGAATAACGATAAAAGCATAGCTTTTTTATTTTGAATATAAATATAGTAACATGAAAAAAATTACCATAGCAATAGACGGATTTTCATCTACAGGAAAAAGTACTTTGGCAAAACAACTTGCCAAAAAATTGGGATATGTATATGTAGACACTGGCGCAATGTATCGTGCAGTAGCTTTGTTTGCCATGCAAAACAAGTATGTAATTCCCGATAACGGTATTGATAAGAAAGCATTAATCGCTAATTTATCACAGGTAGAATTACAGTTTAAATTTAATGCAACTTTGGGTTTTGCAGAAATGTATTTGAATGAAATTAATGTTGAGACAATAATCCGAACGATTGAAGTTTCTAATTATGTAAGTAAAGTAGCTGAAATTTCAGAAGTGCGAGCAAAACTTGTTGAGCAGCAACAGGAAATGGGCAAGAACAAAGCCATTGTTATGGATGGTAGGGACATTGGTACTGTGGTTTTTCCCGATGCAGAACTCAAAATTTTTATGACCGCTGGGGCAGATACTCGTGCCCAAAGACGTTTTGATGAATTACAAGAAAAAGGCGATACCGTTAGCTACGAAGCTGTTTTGAAAAATGTAATCGAACGAGATTATATCGATACGCACAGAGTAGATTCTCCTTTGGTAATGGCAGAAGATGCCATAGAAATTGATAATTCGTACCTGACTCGAGACGAACAATTTGTTGCTGTTCTAGAATTGGTAAATGAAGTTACTAAATCGTTGTAATTTTTTGTTAATACCATTATTAATATTAGATTTACAACCTGTAATTTTTTTAAATATAAATACACAATTCATCTTATGGGAATTAAAAATAGATTGGTTATAATGAACTTTCTTCAGTTTTTTATTTGGGGAGCCTGGTTGATTACAATTGGAAATTATTGGTTTGGAACCAAAAATTGGGATGGAACTCAGTTTGGCTTGGTTTTCGGTACCATGGGAATTGCATCTTTATTTATGCCTACTCTAACAGGAATTATTGCCGATAGATGGGTAAATGCAGAAAAATTATATGGTATTTTACATATACTATATGCTGTGGTTCTGTTTGCAATTCCGCAAGTAACCACTCCCGACGTTTTTATTTATGTGATGCTCGCTGCAATGTGTTGTTATATGCCTACAATTGCATTAAGTAATTCTATTTCTTACACTTCCTTGATGCTAAATAATAAAGATTTAGTAAAATATTTTCCGCCAATTCGAGTTTGGGGAACGATTGGTTTTATTGTCGCAATGTGGATTACGAATTTAAGCGGAAGTAAATCGACTGAATTTCAGTTTTATATAGCAGGAATTGGTGCTTTGCTACTTGGTCTTTACTCGTTTACATTGCCAGAATGTAAGCCGCAACGATTAACCAAAGAAAATGCTTCTTGGGTCGAAACTTTAGGCTTAGAAGCCTTTAAATTATTCGGAAATTATAAAATGACTTTATTCTTTATTTTTTCGATGTTTTTGGGAGGAGCTTTGCAATTAACAAATGCTTACGGAGATGTTTTTTTAGATGAATTTAAGCATTTTCCAAAATATGCCAATTCTTTTGTAATACAGTATTCAACTATTATTATGTCGATTTCTCAGGTTTCTGAAACCTTGTTTATCTTGGCAATTCCGTTTTTTTTAAGACGATTTGGAATCAAACAAGTAATGTTAATTAGTATGCTGGCTTGGGTTTTGCGTTTCGGATTATTTGCTTTTGGAAATCCTGAAGACGGACTTTGGATGATTATTATGTCGTGTGTTGTTTATGGAATGGCGTTTGATTTTTTTAATATCTCGGGATCTTTATTTGTCGAAAGCAATACCGATTCTAAAATACGTTCATCGGCACAAGGATTGTTTATGATGATGACCAATGGGGTTGGAGCTGTTTTAGGAAGTTTAACATCTGGTTGGGCAATTGATTGTTTTTTTACAAAATCCTTTAAAAATACGACTCAGTTAGCAAGCTTTTTACAAACAGATGCCACAAATTCTAAAATGTTAGATTTTGTAAAAGAACAAGGCAATTCAATTTCGACAGAAGGGATATTTAGTAAAGAAATTTTAATGAAGGATTGGCATACGATATGGCTGGCTTTTGCTGTATATGCTTTGGTTATTGCTATTGCGTTTGCAATTTTGTTTAAACACAAACATGATCTGAAAGAAGTTGAAAGTTTGAGTCATTAAACCATTTATCTTTGTAAAAATTTTAAACTTTGATAAAGATTTTCAAATCAAACTCGTCTCATTTCATAAAATTAGGAGACGAGTTTTTATGTATAGTGTTTAAATAAATTACAACTTTTTTAAATACTGAAGCATCACTATATAATGCTTTCTAAACTCGATTGACGAGAAAATTCTTTTAACTCGTTGTTTTAACGAAACAAGAGATTGTAACAGAAAATAGGAACTTTATTATCCAAAAAAGCATTAATATTTCACTCTTGATTATCAATTGGTTGTCTTTTTGTTCAGGATTTATTATCTTTCTATAATATTTTGCCATATTAAATAAATGAATTACTTTTGCACACCTTTTGGTGAGTAAGAGTTTCCTTTAGGTATCAACTAATTATACAAACAACTTCTGTATTTTCTATCGCTTTAAGAAACTCGAGAGAACACAGAATACAAATTTTCAATCAGCATGTCTGAACAAATCCAATCACAAGAAGAGTTTTTAGCAAATTTTAACTGGCACAACTTTGAAGAAGGTATTGATGCAGTAGATCAAAAAAACTTATTAGAATTCGAAGAACTAGTTTCAAAAACATTTATTGCTACAGATCAAGAAGAAGTAGTAGATGGAGTAGTTGTTAGAATTACAGATAGAGACGTTATCGTTGATATCAACGCAAAATCGGAAGGTGTTATTTCATTAAACGAATTCCGTTACAACCCAGCATT
>JAYVGE010000090.1:0-2032 GCA_043772515.1 Flavobacterium sp.
TTTCCAAGTAACAAAATTCAAAAAAGGAGATAAAGTTTTTGGGTTTAATGACAATACCTGTGGTGGGCATGCTGAGTATTTAACAATTGCTCAATCGGATGCGGTAACAACTATGCCTGACAACATTAGCTTTGATATAGCAGCAGCCAGTACAGAAGGGGCGCATTATGCCTTGGTAAACATTAGAGCAGCAAAGGTTAAGTTTGGACAAAAAGTATTAGTTTACGGAGCAACAGGTGCTATTGGTTCGGCGGCTGTTCAATTATTAAGACATTTTGGTGCGATAGTAACTGCAGTGTGTAGCACCCAAAATGTAGAACTTGTAAAATCACTCGGTGCTGATTCTGTTATTAACTATCAAACACAGGATTTTACAAAAACAGCAGAGAAGTTTGAATTTATATTTGATGCTGTTGGGAAAAGTTCATTTGGTCAATGTAAAGGGCTGCTAACTGAAAAAGGAATTTATATTTCAACCGAACTAGGCAAAAACGGAGAGAATATAGTTTTGGCACTTATAACACCATTATTAGGGGGCAAAAAACTATTATTTCCTATTCCATCTATTACCGTAGAGGATATAGAGTTTCTAAAAGAACTCCTTCAAAATGGGGAGTACAAACCTATAATTGACAGGCAATATAAATTAGAACAAATAGTAGAGGCATACAAATACGTTGATTCTGGACAAAAAACAGGTAATGTTATAATAAAAATAGTAGAATAAAAATTACCCCTCCGGCATTAAGACGCTAAGGTCTAAGTTGCTAAGTTTGAATATAGCTTATTTATTTTCGAGAAAATATAGGGTTATACCCAGAATTGAGTGGGTATTGCTATTTCAAAAGAGTATATTCTAAAATATTTAGTTTTTTTAAACTGTACAAGACAATATAAACTTAATAAAAAAGTAACAACTTAAATTTTTTACATTTTTTACTTGGTAATTTTTTTGTGCCTACCCACACAGTTGAGGGCAGAACCTAAAACTAATGGCTATAAGGTATAAACTCACCAGAAATTGCAGTAATTTTTTTTATATCCTACAACACAGTCGAAAATTATAAACGGAATTTGAGATAAAAAACAAAAACCAAGACTTCGGCCGAATTGATTCATTATATTTGGAGTCATTACTTGATTTAGTAAATCAAATTCAAAAAAAAACAACACCAAAAATGAAAGTATACACAAAAACAGGAGACGGTGGCACTACAGCACTTTTTGGAGGAATGCGTGTCCCAAAAGACCACATACGCATAGAAAGCTACGGAACGGTTGATGAATTGAATTCTTACATTGGACTGATTCGGGATCAAGAAATCAATATCCATTACAAAAAAATCTTGATTGAAATTCAAGACCGACTCTTTACCGTTGGAGCAATTCTTGCCACTCCACCTGAAAAAGAAATTCTAAAAAACGGAGAACTGCGCTTAAAAAAATTAGGCATTATAGAAACCGATATCGAATTGCTCGAAAATGAAATCGATGCTATGGAATCAGAACTTCCTCCTATGACCCATTTTGTTTTGCCTGGCGGTCACTCCACTGTGTCACATTGTCATATCGCCCGTTGCGTTTGCCGTCGTGCCGAGCGTTTGGCCGTTCATTTAAGCCATAACGAACCCATACCCGAAATCGCAATTAAGTACCTAAACCGACTTTCTGACTACCTTTTTGTCTTGGCACGAAAGTTGTCTCTTGACTTAAACGCTGATGAAGTGAAATGGATACCCAGGAAATAAGTAATCAGTTTAAAAGTGTTCAGAATGCCGTTTAAGTTAAAGATGTGGTTACGAGAACTGACCACTTTTAAACTGATTACTGACCACTAAAAAAAACGTTCTTAACTTTATTATAAAAATAAATCATTTTTTACTTGTCTTTTTCAGTAAAAAAATTATTTTTGCACAAAACTAAATCGACAAAAGATGTATTGGACATTAGAATTAGCATCCTATCTTAGTGATGCGCCATGGCCTGCTAACAAAGACGAACTTATTGACTACGCTATTAGAGCAGGAGCCCC
>JAYVGE010000091.1:0-12487 GCA_043772515.1 Flavobacterium sp.
TCTATTCATTTTTATGTCTTCTTTTATTAATAATGGGATTTATTTAAAGTTCGTTATCTGCACTTTTTCCAGTTCCAAAAACAAGTTTCAATCCAGGAAATCTGGTATGTCGCTTTGAAACAATCCAAGAAAGTAACATCAATAAATATAAAATAATAGCCAGTCCAATAGAAAGTGGTGTGGGTTTTCCTAGTGTTGTGAAAAATACTTTCATACTGCTAATAGGTAACGGGTAATTAAAATTTACAGTTATCTCATTCTTTTCCCTTATTGTGGAAAGTTGAACAAGTTCATCCAACCATTGATTTGAGTTTTGCTCAATAGTATTCAATACAACTACTATGCTTATTGGTTTCCAATTATTAACAATCTCTCTCGACTTTGCTAACCAAGTGGAATCTGCTGTTTTCATTGCCTTAAAATTAGAAGGAAACAAATCAGTATGCATCATATTCATTTTATTTTTAATTTGTATTAAATCAGAACCTCCAGTATTTTTGAAGTCGAAAGCAGTATAATTGGGTGGATTAACATATTTGTTAGTTACTACACTTTCGATTTTTCCTTTGTATAGTCCCTTTCGCGTTTGAGCATACTTTTCATATTCAGTAAACATATTTTCGACTTGAGTAATGCTAAAATTGAAGTCTCTTTGAATTACTTTTTTCTGATCTGAAACTACAAAATAGTGGGAAAATGGTGAATAGGTGAAAAAAACTGTTAAGGAGGTAAAGAAAATCAACAGAATCATTTCCCAAATGAAACAAGTTTTGAAATTACCGTTTGTCCGTTTTAGCCATTTAGCGCCAAGTGCTGTAGCACTCAACAATACACTTATAATTACTGCCAAAATAATACTTTGAGAAGTATTACCAAGCGTAAAAAAGTGTGTGCCAAGAAAGCAGACAAAACCGAATGCTATGGCTGCTAAGAGTGTAATTACATCGGCTAATGAAAATTTTGTTTGATTCATATTTATTCAAATTATTTAATTTAATTCCTTTTTTAGCTATTGTTTCCAATAGTTTTTAATTCCCTGTCTATTCTATCTAATTCTTGCTGTAAACTTTCTCGCTTTTTCAGAAGAGAATTTCTTCTTTCGCTATCGGCTGGTGTATTCGGTCTGTTGGAAGGGTTTTGAATCGTACTTCCATTCCCTAGTGTAAAGGAACATATATGTAAAGTTTTGTCTTCTTTTGTTATGTTCCCTTTATAATTTTCTGTTTTTCCACCATATTTTACAGTAATGCTATAGGGTGTTTTATTTATGTTGGGTTCTTGCTTTTTATAATAGCGAAGATAAACGTTGTAGGTGCCATTAGGAGCTCCGTTATTGGGCCAAAATATATTTTCAATTGGCTTTTTACTGTCAGGATACTCTACATTCATATCTATTTCAAGTTGCCCACCACTTGAAATACTTTTGTTTTTGAACCAAACAGCTTCTCCTTTCGGGTCAGTACAATACAAGTCCAAATCATTGTAATTATTCCAATTTAGAAGTATTTGCACATCGCCTGTTGAAGGTTTTGGTGTACAATCAATCACATTTCCTGACCTCACCATTTGCAAGGCTTTGTCTAACTGGAGGAGCTTGCCTATTTTACCTTGTGTAGGTGATCCTGTGTTTTGCAAAATGCAAATTATTTGTTTGGTAGTAAGTGTACTTTTAATGCTTTTCATTAAAGCAACTGCTCCAGAAACTATGGGAGCCGCCATACTAGTTCCATCCATTGTTTGATAACTATTAGAACCAACAGAACTGTATATGCCTACACCTGGTGCAGAAATCTTAGAATAAGAACCATAATTACTAAAATTAGCTTTGGTGCTATTTTGACTGTTTTTATCTACTGCCGATACAGTAATGAATAATTCGGGACGTTGTAATGCTTCTATACCAGCTAATACATTGTCGTTTCCTGCTGCTACTACAAGAGTGGCATTATGATTTGCTGCAATTCTCATTATTTCGCGCCACAACCGTTCTTCTTCTTTGAAATGATTTTGAATCAAATCCCTTTGTTTACTTTCTGGTATTTGTGAAAGACCGCTAAATTGACCACCCAAAGAAACGTTTATTACATCTGCTCCTTGGTATAAAGCATACAAAATGCCGTCTAATACAGAAGTGGTAGTCATCATCCCTTTTTCATTAGCCACCTGAATGGGCATGAATTTACAGTTAGGTGCAATTCCACAAAGTCCTTGTTCATTGTTAGCAATTGCTAAAGCTGTTCCGGCGACGTGCGTTCCGTGGTCTATCTTCTGCGGAAAAACATCATCTGAATGTCTCCAAACATTATAAGGTTGCACCACTTTACTTCTTAATTCGGGGTGCTTTAGATTGAACCCATTGTCAACAATAGCAATTGTGATTTTGTCTGAGCCACGAGTTATATCCCAGGCTTGAGGGGCCTTTATTTTCCGCAGATACCAATTTTTATTATTGTCTTTAAATGCAGGGTCGTTAGGGGTATATGCCCCTTCTAACAAAGCTTCGTCAAAGACAAAGAGATTGTAAGCGGGTTTAAATTTATCCGGAATTTCCTGTTTCAACTGCTCCCGTTTTTCCGAAGGAATTTCTATTTGCAAACGCTTTACTACATTGTCGTAATAAACCACCTTGTACTTCGCATCAGGATATTTTGCTTTGAAATCTTTGGCGAAGTCCATAATAGATTTGTCCTCATTTTCCATCAGGATATTTAAACGGTTTCCTATAATCGCTGGATTTCCGGGTATTATCTCTGGATTATCTTCTATTGGAGGCAATACACCTTGCTGCGGAGGTAATATATCTTGATAAGCTGGTGGCGTTGGTTCAGGTGTATATGGGTCGTGAGGATCATAGACTCCTCCACCATCGCCAACACGAGGGTCTTTCTTAACCCAAGTAGAATCATTATCGCTTAGAGCAGCACCTCCAGTTAAGTGGTGACCACTACAATTTCTGAATAACCACCCAAATAATAATAGCAAAAGAAGTAATAGCAGTAACCCTAGCAACCATTTTAAACATCCTTTACCTGCAAACAAAGTTTTTAACCAATTCCAAAAACGTATGTACCACGGTAATACTTCAACAGGAGTTTCAACAAGAGGAATAACTGGAGGAGCTACTGATTTAGGTTTATATAGTGCTGTAAATTCCTTGTTGGCTGTAACCTCATATCCATCAGGATTTTCGTCCCAACGGTCAAATTCATATCCTTCAATTGGTTCAACCTTCGGTATATCGTCGTCTGAAAGCAATTCGTTTGGTTGTTTATTAACAAAATCGTTCCCATTCAAATTTCCATTATTGCCCGCATTGAAAGTTATGGTAAATGGGGATAGTGGTAAGATTTCAGGTTCTTTCTTTGTCTTTACAGCTAGATTCTTGCATATCTCACTAATGTCTGCTCTTATATTATCACGTAATTGCATTCCCCAAACCCCTAAAACTACTATTTCGTCATAGCAATAGATAAAGCGGTTATCCACATATTTTATCGCATATTCAAGAAACTTCGATTCCTCATTTTTTCCTGAATCTCGAAGAGTATTTATTATGGAATTGTAATGAGCAAGCGTCTTATCTTTTATGATTGTATATTTTGTCAAATCATCACCTTGCAACTCCGACAGTAGTTGTGGCGTTTCATTATATTTTTTACAGTGAAATTCAATTGAATTGCCGTCTTGCACAGGATGTGACAAAAAAGACTGATATTGAGTTTCAACGTACTTGTTTATTATGCTTGTTTCTGCCACATTGAAACGTTGAAACAAAGTTTTACCATCAATGCCTTGTACAGCTTTGAAATATTTTAAATCGGTACTGAGCAATTGCTTCTTGCCTATTACTGTAGCCATAATTTTTAGTAATTTATGGTTTCAGATTCTTTGATAAGGCTACCTAATTTTTCATTAGCCACTATATCGTAATTTGGAATATCGCAAACAGACACGAAGCCTATTTTTAAACGATTGTACCACGATAGATAATTATGATAACTTGGTAACGATTTCATTTCTTCTGGATTGGATTGAATAATATCAGTACAATGTTCTATTTTTTCAAACAATTCGGAAACTGATTTCTCTTTCGGATTAGTATGTTGGTCTAAAACTAATCCCAAATTATTATTCTCGTTTGCTTGACGTAAATCGCTGATTTCAGATTCGTCAAAATACTCAAAACCTACCGTATTAATACATTTATTCAAAAGTTCTGCACTTATGTCGGCAATAATTTCATAAGGAAAATCAGTTTTATTGTAACCATCAATATAGCGTCTTATTTTTTCAGCTATTAGTTTGGCAAGACCTAATTTTTCAAACAGTTTTTGGAAGAGATCTGTTATATCCTGAAGTGCTGACGAACCTTCAGAGACTAAAATTTGCTGGATTGTATTTTTATTATTAAGAGTTACATAGGCAATCCAATGTTCAAGTAATACCTCAGCTAACTGTTGCGCATTGTTTTTAATGAGATTGGAATTACTATGTATAAGCTCTTCTAAATCAATCTGTTTTAATTCGAGTTCAGTGCTAAAATGTTCTTTTTGTTCTTCCGAAGTCTTCTCATAATGGGTACACAAACGTTCGAAATAGGTGTCAACAGTATCATTTTCAACAACTGGTACTCTTTGTCTATAAGTACTGTAAATGTTCATATTGATTACGTCTCTGTGTTCAATATCATCAATTTTTTTACGATAAAGTTCAAGTACAGCACCTTCGTCAATCATCAATTCCTTCATCAACTGTCCATAAAGTTTAATGCCATCCCCTCTGAAAGCCGTATCTAACTTGAACTGAATATCTCCAGCTGTTGATTTAGCCTTTTGTAATTCCTTGTCTTTGTCATTGCTGTGGAAATGTTTAAGTAGTTCTGCTCGAATAGTTTGAAAAATTTCATTAAGCTCCGTTTGTATTTTTTCTATTCTTGCCGCGTTAATATTTTTCGCAGCTATGGTAAGTTTTTCGATAATCAATTTTGTTCCGTCTTCGTTAATGCTTGCTGCTCTGTCCCAAGACTCTGAGGGATTTTCAAAATGACGCTTAACAAAATCAAAGTCAATAAAGGATTTCTTTAAGTCTTCTATGAATGACGGATAATTATCAGGAATAATCTCTTCTTTTTCTACTTTAAAATCATCAAATCCTCTAAATATCAAACTATTTGTTTCAGATGACATTGCGAAATCTCTTAATAGAAAAATATTTTGGAAATTAGGATTAGATTTGGTCCAATCAATTAACCAAGGGTAGGTATCTACTTTTAATATTTCTTTCTGAAGTGTTTTGACAAAACGCTGATCCCATCGCTCATTTAAAGTCTGAATATTTCCTTTCTTATCATTATACATATCATATTTTAAATCTATATTGAACCAAGTTGATATAATAAATAATGGAGATATTAACGATTTGAATTTTTCACGTTCAGCAGCAGTTTTACCAATCATATTTCCAATCCAACTATTCAATTTTTCAGGCATAATACTTTGCTTAGACATTGAATGTTTTTGACAAAACAATAAAGTATTAATTCGTTCATTGGATGAATATTTATTAAATAAATAATCAACTCGTCCTCTTCGTAACAAAGTAGTTAACGAAACGTCTGTTATATTTTCTTCACTTGTATTTTCAGGACCACGAAGACCTGGGAAATCTAATAAGTCAGTTTGATCTAGAAATGGTTTATCTATTTTTATTGAATCTGGTAAAACAAAAATGAGTTCTGCTGTTAATGCACACAAATAGGGTTTTGAAAACTCTGTGTTTACCTCTTTTCCATCTCTATCTATATAAAATACATTAGATTTAGCACAATAGTCAGTCTCTTGTCCTTTAAAGGAATCATAGATTTCATCCAAACGACTAACATCAAGGATGGTTCCTTTACTTCTCAAAACAGCATCAATAGGAAGATAAATTGTATCGACAAAATTCAATTGCTTGTACTGTTTTATTAAATCATCAAACAGTTTTGTTAATTGAGGATTAAAATTCCAAAATAAAGAAAAAACATCTTTCCATTCATCAGGAGCTATTTTAGTAACTAAAACAGATATTTTTTCGAAAAAGTTTGCATCTTTTATGTTATTGTAAACCAGTTTTGAGAAATTGTTATTGAAATATTCCTCAATATCTAAAATATCATCTTCAATAATTAAGGTTTGACAGTCCTGTTTACTTTTATAAATACTTTCAATTAAACTTATTTTTTCTTTAAGTTCTTCAAAACTTAAAGGTTTATTAACTTTTAAATTGTTGTAATACGCTTCACATATAACCACAATGATATCAGTTGGAGAAAGTAATTTTGCTATGACAGGATAATCTGGATTAATCCATTTATATTTTGTTGAAAATCTTGTTACAACTGAGGTTGATTCCATTTCTTTACCTCTTGGATTGATTTGATTTTTGAAATCAAATTCATTGCCTAAACCATCAAGAATCATAAATGGCTTACCTGCTTCTGATAACAATGCGCTGACTAGATATGATTTGCCTGCTTGACTTTCACCATACATTGCTGCTGCTGGGTTTCCTTCTAAGGCAAACTTCTTTTTATTCAACTTGCGTCGGCAATCTGCCATATTGCGGTAAGCATTTTTCTGTTTTTCTCCGTCCAACGAATTTTTAATCCAAATGTTAGATTTTTTTATTAGTTCGAGTTGCGATTGTATCTTTTGTTCCATTATTTTGTTTCCTTAACTTAAGTTGTGTGCCGTATTAATATTCAATGAAAAAATGCCAGAATCGAGCCAGAAATTTTCAACTTCACTCATACTTTGTGCCTGTAAAGTGAAAAAATTTGTGTTTTTAGAATTCCCATCTTTATCTAAAACTTCTTCAAGACGTAATAATTCTATGTCTTCATTTATATCTCGAACTATAGTTATTTTTAGAGGCATACTCTTTAGAATCTTTGCCTTTTCATCGTCAATTCCAGTTTGAACTGCATTTTTATCGTTCTCGTTTTCTAATCGACCTTTGACACGATCTTCCAATTTAAATTCATCAAAACCAAAGGTATAAAATGGTCTAGAAGGGTATGAGGAAATATCTAATTGTCGAACACCAATTCTTAATGGCAAAGAAGAAACTTCTATAGTAGCTCTATTGTTATCAGGAGAAATAATAGTTTCATAAAATTCAAATTGTTGATTGAGTTTACCAAAGAAATTAGTTTTAGGAAGTAATTTTTCTTTCAGCTCTTTCAGGTTTAACGAAAAGCCATTTAAACCTCCATTTTCGGCAAGATACCCTATCATAGCACCCGTCGTGATAATTGATTTCGGGTTTGTGAATTTTCCATTCCCATCAATAAATTTATAGCGTTTATCTTGGGGATACCAACGACCAACTCTATAGTCGTTCATCGATTTCAAACGGTTAGGGGAAATGGCATAATACTTCAAAAACAAATCAGTTAGCGGCTTAAGCGATGTTGGTCGCCCCGAAAGCAAAACAATGTCGCAATCATAATAGGAAAACAGTGCAGAAATTTTACCTATTAATGAATCAAAAGTTTTTTCTATAATAGCTGAAATAACTTTTCTTTCAAATTGCCATTGTAGCGATTCTAATTCAAAATCAAAATGTTGTTTGAAATGATTCAGTACATTTTGTGTTGGTAGATTATTGCTAAAAATTTCATTGAAAGACAAGATTTTACTCTCCAAATTATTTTGGTTTATCAATTCAAGATAATAAGATACAATAGGAACAGAAACCTGTAAATTAAAATCAGCACGCAACTGTTTATTGCGAAACGACATTCCAGTGTTGCCTCCAAAAAAATCGTTGTTTTTCTCAATAATTACGTTAGGCAATATATTTAATGATTTCATTTTCTTTTCTATTGGCGAATATTTGCCTTCGACAATAAGTTGGTGGATAAGTTCTTTAAGTAAATCATCGCCAGCCTTATAAAAACTTTCCCAAAATAATGGAATTGGTGTTAAATTACATTGTTTTGCAGTGTCATCGTATTTATAAGAAGCAATCATTACATCTGTTGTTCCTGCACCAATATCTACTGATCCAATTGTGAGCGTTTTTTTATTATAATCTCCCAAATCCTTTCTTAATTTTCCATAGAAATCAAAATAATCATTTACATTACCCAGATATCTCTCACGAATTTCTGCATATAGAAAGACAAACTGAGCTGCAGTAGCTTCATCGTAAATCCATTCTGTTGGAGCATCTGAAGCCAAAAGTTTTTTAGCTGAAGGAATTACTTTAATCTCTGCACGGGCTTGCTTTTCATCAATTTCAGAATGATATGTATCACTAAAGAAACGGTCAAGAATAATAGCTGCATCTTCTGCGCATTTACGCAAGGCAATCTGCTCAACACGTGACATTGCAGTAGGACAGGTGACAATTATTCTACCTATTTTTCGGGGAAGAGATTCATTACCCCAATGCCTGCGTTGCTCATAACTATTGATTTGCATATTTGCTTGAGCTACTATTTCTAGAAAAGCAAAAGTCATTAAAGCTTTTCGAGAATAATGCATTACAATACCACCATTGCCTTCAGTATTTAGAGAGCCATCTGAATTTAATTGTTCCGATATACCTTTAATGTAGATTGGTTTAGCTCTTTCGCCATTGAACTGCACAAATTCCCATTCCTGTTTCTGAGGTGTAGTATCCCATAAAAAACGTTTAGGGCTTGAAAAAGTACTAGTTTTTTCCGCACCAGTATTCATATTGACTGCCTTATGTACGAGTTGATTTGCTTCTTTGCCTAAACGAATCATACTTGGAAATACAAACTGCTGGCTATTTTCCAGCCCGAAATTACCTCCAAAATCAGCTTCGCGGAAAGCCAATCGCATATCAAAAGATTCATTGCATTTGTTAAGTTTGTTATTTAAGACTGGTTCGGTAAAATCTTGTAATTCTAGCGGGCTTGTTTTTGTAAAATCACTGTTGTCAAATAATACTGCACAAGTGCGTGAATTGCCTATATCTACTGCCAGATTGACATTGCCGTACGCTACATTTTTATTGGAAAATAAAGTGATTTTTGGTAAATTATTAAGTTGTTGAATATATCTGATTAAATATATGTATTGTGCCAGATAATCTAATTTTGGTTTTTGACCTCGAAAATCATTTATATTTTCAAGATTGTGAAAGTGTTTGAGTAAAAATTTATCTACCCAATCGCAGTTAAATGCTTCCGAACAATAACCAACTAATTTGTACTCATTATTACATAAAGCATACTCTTTGGATAAGTCGTAATCATTTGTAAATACAGGTGTTTCATTAAGATCTTCATCTTCAAATCCATTATATTCAAATATACTTCTTGTGTCGAAAGCCAGCAAAAGATTGTACTTTTTTAATTTTTCGGTTGATTCAACTGGTATTAGTTTGCAACGGCACCAATTATTTGGACCGGATTCTGACTTGTTTCCGTTAAGTAAAAAAAATGGTAAAGGCAACCAAGTGTTTTCAAATTTTTCCCAGTTTACCCTGCTGATTGATACCTGAAAACAACCTGAATCTTTATCGTCATTTGTATCAATTGGAATTGGTTTTTTGCCTTCTGTAATAAAATCATCTTTTATATTTTCCCAACTTTCGGTTACTTTTCCGTTCATTGCATAACCGAGTTCCGATAAGTCAGCTTTTTTTACCCATATTTCTTGGTCTGAAAATAAGTGGGCTATTTCCAATTTTAATTGATTATCCTCCGTATCGAACCATTCGTGAAAGTACATCTTAAACTTATCATTTGTGTCAATTTCGATTGGGAACGTCAAATATTGAATACCAGAATTAGCTATTAAATTCATATTTATTATTTTAAAGTAAAGTAATTGTGGAGTATGTTTTTCGAAAAATCTATATTGATTTCTGAATCAAATTTCTGATAATGAATAATTGAATTAGAGGTAAGTGAGATTCTTTTCATTAAACTTAAATTTAGTGATAACAAGAAAAAGGTAAATTTAGTATTTACCTACAAATAAATTCTTAAAATTTCAAATAATTTTAACAAAAATACTAATGTTTAAAATAGCAACTTTACGGTTTTCCACATTTGAACGAAATATTTTATTTGTATGGGTTTTAAAATGGAATTTTTGATTCAAAATATCAAATATTTTACACTTTCCTCGTTTTCTTTCTAGAATTGATTTGGTATAGATAGGCAATGAAATCTGACAGTTCTATGAGTCCTAGCGGGCCAATGGGTTCTAAAGGGAGTTGTTTTTAAATGGATTTCTTTGATGTGTTTATGGAAGGTTATTTCATTAAATTAAAAAGTATCTTTTTGCGATAGGTACCGTTATTTGGTACTTATCGCAAAGATTTACTTCAATTATTTTATTTTTTCCTCCTTCCATTTGAAAGAATTCTTGTATTCCTTTGGGTTTTTTCGGGAAGATTATTTGTTTAGCGTTTGTCATTTGAGTTTACATTAAAACTAATGAGGTTGAACATATTTCGCATTCTGGAACGCAGCCGGTTACCGTATAGCATTTCGATTTCAGAGGCGGATAAGTTAGAAGTGAGGTGCGTAATGGAATTATTTTCTACAAATTGCTCGTAACGACTGATCAATACCTCAGCCATTACATTGCAATCATTTCCGAAATGTTTAATTTGTTGTTCGGCACCCAAGTCGTCAAAGCAATAGCCGGAAAGTCGTGATTGGTGGTTTTGTTTTAGGGTGTATTTGTTGATTGCTTCAAAACCATTTTTGGCAAATTCGAAAGATATTTCCCGGCAGGTTTTGATTTTATAATCGGACAAGGGACTTGCAAAAGGTCTTATAAGATGCATTATTGAGGTTTTTCCGCAACCAATTGGCCCCGACAGCAAAATGCCTTTAGAGAGGTCGATTTGTTCTTTTAAGGCAGTGTTATGGTCTTTTATCATATAAATAAGCAATTTGTGAATGGTTGGAATGTCGAGTATGTTTATTCTAAAATTGTGTCCGTAATGTGTTTTTCCTTGGTAATCGATAAAATCCAAGCATTTGCGGAAATCATAGACTTTGTGACCGTTTTTGATTTCAAAAGTGTCGGTAATTAATTTATAATGGTTCGGCATAATTCTTATAGTTTGAAGTTTGCAGGTGATTGGGTTGAGGTATGCTTGATTTTGTTTGGAATTTGTTTTGGTTCATTATCCAGTTTCGCGCTGAAGCCTTCCAATCTTTCATTTTAGTTTTTCCTCCGACGAGCCAACCAATACTGGAGTAATAGTTGAAAAACTTATTGGCTTCGGTTTCAGAACTTTCTTTAAAAGCGAAGTACTCCAGTATCATTTCAATCGAAGGGTTGATTCCATTTTTGTTTACTTCTTCTTTTTTGGCGCAACTTTTTTCTTGATTTTCTTCTGGAGCTGTATTAGAAATTAAAATTTCAGATTTGGTATATATATCTTTGTTTATAATGTTTGTATATGTTTTATTATTATCTATATATACCTGTTCATCAGCCTGTTCAATATGCTGTTCATTTTTTAGCCTAGTTTTATTTTGAACGGGCTCAACGTATTGTTTATGGTTTGTATTTAACTTTAAATTCTTGTTTTTTAATATGTTACGATTATTTCCTTGTTCAACAACTTGTTCGTTTTTTGAATTAGTCAAATTTTGAACGGGTTTATTTTTTGAACTGGTAAGGGGTTCAAATTTTGGTCTGTTTTTTAACTCGTCAGAGAAATTTACCATAATGACATTGGAGCAGGAATGTGGGTTGTAGGTGGGCAGGTACTCCATAAAACCAAGTGCTTCCAATTCTTTCATACATTTATGATAGGTTGCTTTAGAATTTATCTTGCTGGCTTTCATAATTTCTTCTCGTGAAATACCAGTTGGATTTTTGAACCTGTTGACGTTCCAACATTGAAAGAGTGCCAAATAAAGCGAAATGTGTGTTGGATTTATCGCGTTTTCATTACGGATTTTATTGAAAAAGCCGGTGAGGTGTTTGATATAATTCATTGTTTGAGTATTAAGATGGTTGAATTAAGTATTAAGACTTTTATTTTGCAGTCGCAGACTTCACAAGAGCCGTTGCAGTTGTTATCGGTTGTTTTCATCTTATTTTTCCATTAATTTTTTCAAGTCTTCGTATTTGTAATAAAGGATGCCACCGATCCGGTTGAAGTTTAGTGTTCCGTTGATGCGAAGGTTCTGCAATGTGCCAGGAGAAATTTTAAGTAGTTTTCGAACTTCGGAAGATTTTAGCCATTGGGCAGGTTGTTCTGCTGCCGGTTTGCCTGATTGGATTTCGTGTAGTAGGGCATTGCCAAAGTTGAGTAAGTCTCTTTTTGTCACTACTTGATGGTTTAACAATTCGATGTTGTCGATTTCAGGGAAAAGTTTTTTTGGATGTAAGTTCATAATGAAAGTGTTTGATTTGTTATGAGACAAATTACTTTCATTTGATTGTTTTTTAAACCCAAGGTGAACCCAAGTTGGGTCGTTTTTCGCTAAAGAAAA
>JAYVGE010000092.1:0-4829 GCA_043772515.1 Flavobacterium sp.
ACCGAGAAAAAGTTTAAATTTACAGACCCCAAAGGAGTTTCTAATGGGCAAGGCATTGATTTTAGTAAAGATTTCAAAATAATCAACTCACAACGCTTACAGGGAGAGGTTCAAACTGCCGAATAATTTTATAAAAAAAATATGAATTACCTAAAATATACTTCTTACGTCTATCTTATTTTTGCTGCTTACTTTCTTTATGATGGTGTTTCAAAATGGAATAGTACAACTACAACACCTTGGTTAAGTCTCGTTATTGCTGCATTAGCCGTTTTTATGTTTTTCTTTAGAAGGAAATTTTCTAAAAAATTTGAAGACCGAAATAAACAAGGATAAATTATGGAAATTAGTATTATAATACTTTGTTTAATACTATGTGCTTTTTTTTCAGGAATGGAAATTGCTTTTATCTCTTCGAATAAAATTTATCTAGAAATAGAAAAAAAACAAGATAATTTTCTTTCCAGAACACTTACTAAACTTACCGAAAAACCATCCAAATATATTGCAGCAATGCTTATTGGTAACAACATTGCGTTGGTTGTTTACGGTTTTTTTATGGGAGAGTTGTTAATGCGTTGGTTGAAGTCCTTGGTCTATCATTTTTCGGATTTGAGTAATTTGTTTCTTCAAACGGTACTCTCTACTTTAATCGTTTTGATTACGGCGGAATTTCTTCCAAAGGTTTTTTTTCAAATTTATGCCAATTCTTTAATTAAGTTTTTTGCTATTCCAGCCTATTTTTTTTATGTTTTGTTTTATTATATAGCTTCTTTTTTTATATGGATATCCGATTTTGTTATAAAAAAACTTTTTAAAACAGGCGGAGGCGACCAAGTACAGTTGTATTTTAGTAAAGTAGAATTAGGAAACTATATCACCGAACAAATGAGTAGTGTAGAAGACAATCAAGAGGTCGATTCAGAGATACAAATGTTTCAGAATGCATTGGAGTTTTCGGGTGTAAAAGCCAGAGATGTTATGACTCCCAGAACCGAAATAGCAGCGGTCGAATTGTACGATTCTGTAGAAGATCTTAAAGAATTGTTTGTAGAGACAGGCTATTCTAAAATTGTTATCTACCAAAATTCACTCGATGATATTCTAGGTTACATTCATTCGTTCGACTTATTTAAGAAACCAAAAACGATTAAGGAAATCCTAATTTCAGTTGAGTTTGTTCCAGAGACGATTTATATAAAAGATGCCATGAGCTTGCTTACCAAAAAACGAAAGAGTGTTGCTGTTGTACTCGATGAGTATGGCGGCACTTCGGGAATAATAACCATAGAGGATATAGTCGAAGAGCTTTTTGGAGAAATAGAAGACGAACACGATTCGGATGAAGAATTGATAGAAAACGACCTCGGAGATGGTGTTTTTGTTTTTTCGACACGGTTTGATGTAGAATACCTGAATCAAACCTATAAATTACATATTCCAGAAAGTGATTCCTACGGAACTTTGGGAGGGTTTATAGTCGATTTTACAAAAGAAATACCTCAAAAAGGAGCTACAATCAACATAGAAAACTATCATTTTCTCGTCGAAGAAGCAACAAATAAGAAAATTGAATTGGTAAAAATGACCGTGAGAGCTTGATTTTTTTTATAAAATCAAAATTTCTTGCAAAATAAAAGGCTACGAGTATAATTATTAACGAGATAATTGTATTTTCGCAACTGAATATAAAAAATTAACAACAATAGAAATGGCAGTTTTAGCAAAAATTAGACAACGTTCCGCTTTATTGATTGCAGTTATTGCACTTGCATTATTTGCTTTTATAGCACAAGATCTCTTTAGTAAAGGGAACTTTGGAAAAAGTTCGACAGATGTAGGAAGTATAGATGGAAAAGATATTTCATTTGAAGACTTTAGAGTAAAAGTGAGTAATGTTGAAAAAAGTGGGCAAGGTATAACTGCAACGCAAGCTTCTACACAAGTTTGGGATCAAGAGGTTACGCTAGCTTTACTTACTACAGAGTTTGATAAACTAGGATTGAGAGTTGGAGAAAAACATTTATTAGAAGTTTTAAAAGCAGATCAAAACATAGGTAAAAATCCAATGTTTATGAATGAAGCTGGGATTTTTGATATAGCAAAATTCAAAGAATATTTCAAAACAAATCCACAACAAGCACAGTTTCTAAAAGATAGAGTAAAAGATGCAGAGCTTAACGCAAAGTATCAAATGTACAATACCTTGATTAAATCGGGGATTTATACTACGGCAAGCGAAGGAAAACTGAAGTATGAAATGGAAGCCAACAAAGTAAATTTTGCTTACGTTGCAGGTTTGTATTCAACAATAAAGGATAGTGATGTAAAAGTTACCGATACTGAAATTGTTGATTTTATGAAGAAAAACGAAAAAAAATTCAAAGCAGACGAATCGCGCGAAGTAGAGTATGTTTTGATTGAGGACAAAGCTTCTCCAACAGATATAAGTGAAGTTAAATCAAAAGTAAATGCATTGTTGTCTGGGAGCGTGGTTTATAATCAAGCCACTAGAAAAAACGATACTTTGCCAGGATTTAGAACAGCATCTAATGTAGTCGATTTTGTAAATTCAAATTCAGACGTTCCTTATGACTCTTCTTATGTTGCCAAAAAAGATTTGCCTGCAATCGATGCTGAGCAATTGTATAATTTGGCTCCAGGAGCAGTTTACGGACCTTATATGTTTGGAAATTATTACTGTATTTCTAAATCATTAGGGAGAAAATCGGGCGTGAATGCAAAAGCAAGTCACATTTTAATTAGTTACGAAGGTACTCAAGTCCCGAATAAAAAAGAGAAAAGAACTAAAGAACAAGCCAAAGCTAAAGCCGAATCAATATTGGCACAAGTAACCGCCAATCCAGATAGCTTCTTGATGTTGGCTTTTACAGCTTCGGATGATTCTTCTGCACAACAAGGGGGTGATTTAGGTTTTTTTGGCCCAGGTCAAATGGTAAAGCCATTTAATGATTTTGTTTTCAATAGTGGTATTGGAAAGGTTGGTTTGGTTGAAACTCCTTTTGGTTTTCATATTATAAAAGTTACAGACAAGCAAGACGGTATTCGTTTGGCTACTGTTGCTCAAAAAGTAGAAGCTTCTGAAGCTACCTCTGATAAAGTATTTACACAAGCTACCAAATTTGAAATGGATGCTATTGATAAAGACTTTAACAAAGTGGCTGCAACCATGAAATTGACAATTGCTCCAGTGGTTGCCGTAAAAGCAATGGACGAAGTATTTGGGTCTTTAGGAAACCAAAGAACAATCGTAAGATGGGCTTTTGAAAGTGATTCTAAAATAGGGGCTATAAAACGTTTTGAAGTGGCCAATATCGGGCACGTAATCGCAAAATTGAAAAGTATAGACAAATCGGGTTTAATAGCCATTTCTTTGGCAAGACCTTATGTAGAACCAATACTTAAAAACAAGAAAAAAGCCGAAATGATTAAAGCTAAAATGGCAGGTTCTACTTTGGAAGCTATTGCTAAAGCGGCAGGCACCACAGTACAACAAGCAGTTGGAGTAACAATGGATAATCCTGTTTTGACCGGAGGTGTTGGTCAAGAAGCCAAAGTTGTTGGAAATGCATTTGCATTGGCAACAAACAAACTTTCGGCTCCTATCGAAGGAAATACAGGCGTTTATGTTGTTAAAAATTTGAGTACTGTAAAAGCACCCGCTTTAAAAGAGCACGCTGCTTATGTAACCAAACTTAAAGCGCAATCTGCTTCGGATATGAATAGAGCCATTCCTGCTTTGAAAGCAAATGCAAAAATAGAAGACAATAGAGGTAGTTTTAATTACTAGTTAGTTAGATTCTAAATCATTTATATCCCGATATTTTCTAGATAAAATTAGAAAATATCGGGATTTTCTTTTGAAAATGAATGGGTAAGTATAGGTTTTAAAATATTTACTGAGGTAAACGTAAGAGTTTGAAATGGTTTATACCATTTAATCTAAACTTAAATGATGTAAATCAATGTTTTCTAAATAATGCACTTATGTCGCGTTCCTTTATTTGACTCGGATTTTGAAATTATCATAAATTAATCTCTGAATTCTGACGGTTGTCGGGAGTAGAATCTGTGTCGGATTTTATTTCATTTTAATTCGTGAGATTGTCCTGAAGAGTTGGTGGCTTTTTATGTTAATATCATTTCGTTGTACTGCACTATAGTTGAATATCCTTTTTGTTTAAAATACTCCGTTGGATCTTCTTCTGAAATGGCGAGCACAAAATCACCACCCCAAGCGCCTAAGCTTTTTAGGGCACCCTTAAAATCGGGAAATAAAACTTCTTTTACTGTTTGTGTCTCCAAAACGATGCTCATTTCTAGTTCGTGTTGTTTTATTGCTGTTGCAAATTCCTGAATTGTTTTTGCATTCAAGACGGCAAATGTAATCTTGTCGATAGTTGTTGTTAAATCCCAATTGCTATTCTTGTTTTTGTAATAGGAAGCAATGGCTGTTTTGCTATTTTGTTTTCGGTTTAGGTACACAAAATAGAGTTGCATGCGAAATTCAGGGTCAAAAAATACTTTTTCAACCATTGGATTGCCTTTCTCTAGACAGTATACAATAGGCGTATTGTTTTGGGCGCAGGCAATGTCGTAACCGCTTCCTCCAAAACTATTTTTCAAAAGCACATACGCATCGATTTGTAGCCATTGCGCTATATTATTTATTAAAGTAGAAGAGGTTCCGAGTCCCCAATTTCTAGGGAAAGTAAGTTCGGTGGTAACTTGATAGCCTTGAGAACGGTTGATGAAATCGGGATTTAGCAAAAAGGCTTCTTGCAAAATAGTAATTAATGTGTTGCGTA
>JAYVGE010000093.1:0-12449 GCA_043772515.1 Flavobacterium sp.
AGCATCTTCTTCTCCTTCAAAAGGGAAAGGACCCATTCCTAAAACGCCATTTTCACTTTGAAATTCAACGGCTATTCCTTTGGGAATATAGTTGGCAACCAAGGTTGGAATACCGATTCCAAGATTTACGAAATAACGGTCTTTGAGTTCTTGTGCAATTCGTTTTGCAATTCCTATTTTATCTAATGCCATGTGTTTTTGTGTAAAGTGTAAATAATCTAAAAATGGGGAAGAAGCTAAAATATTTAAAAAAAGGAGAATGCCTATTCTCTATATTCTATTTTTTGCTGTCTGCAAATGGGGCTTCTATTCTCTTTTTCTAGTAGTGCGTTGTTCAATTCTCTTTTCGTATTGCTCTCCTTGAAAAATGCGTTGCACCAAAATACCAGAAATATGAATTTGGTTGGGGTCTAGTGTTCCCGCTTCGACCAATTCTTCTACTTCGGCAATTGTAATTTTGGCAGCTCCAGACATGCAGGGGTTAAAATTACGAGCCGTTCCTTTGAAGATTAAGTTTCCTGCGGTATCGCCTTTCCAAGCTTTTACAATAGCAAAATCGGCTTTGAAAGCGTGTTCCATAATGTGCATTTTTCCGTTGAATTCGCGTACTTCTTTGCCTTCGGCTACTTCGGTTCCGTATCCTGCTGGGGTAAAAAATGCGGGGATTCCGGCTTGAGCAGCTCGACAACGTTCGGCTAATGTACCTTGCGGAATGAGTTCTACGTCGAGTTCACCAGAAAGCATTTGGCGTTCGAACTCTGCGTTTTCTCCAACATAAGAAGAAATCATTTTTTTGATTTGTTTTTTTTGCAATAGCAAACCAAGACCAAAATCGTCTACGCCCGCATTGTTCGAAATACAGGTTAGGTTATTGGTTTCTTTGTGTACCAGCTCGGCGATAGCGTTTTCGGGAATACCGCAAAGACCAAAACCGCCTAGCATTAGGGTCATCCCGTTTTCAATTCCTTGAAGTGCGTCTTGAACAGTAGTTACTTTTTTGTTAATCATAATTATTAGCTTCTAATTTTTTTTTTAAATTCAGACTTTTTTCTCGAGATTTTATAAAGACCTAAAAATAGCATCAAAAAACCTAAACGCATCGTTACTTTGCTTAATCGTTTAGGTCTTGAGTCTAAAATTTGGATTAGCGCGGTTTAGCAATCTTGGGAACGTCTCTAAAGGTTTTACTCCCAGAGGTACTCTTGTATTTGTTGACTTGTAGTACAAATCGTTTTTAATTTTAAGAAGTCAAAGGAACTGTTTTGCTGTTTTTATAATCGTATTACGATTAATTGGCATCTAAATTCACTTAACACACTAACGAATCACTCAAACTTGTTGGATAGCAACAAGTTTTATTTAGTAATATATCCTTTTAATATAGGCACTATTTTTACTTTATAAAAAATGGCTATACTAAAATTTTAATGGTAAATTAAAAGAGATGTCGATTTCCTCTTCTGAATGAAAGCGTAATTTTAAATATAATCTTCTTTTTGGCTTCATAAATTTGCTAAATTCATTCCTTTAAGTGATATGAAAACATGAAAAATCTTTTTTACCATTAAAATTTTACCAAAGCCTTTATTTTAATTCTAAAATATAACCTTTTATTTTAGAGCCATCTATGGTTTCAACTCCATGTGATTGAGCAGTTAGTATCTACTTATTCCGTTTTATCAATTAAATACCCAGATTTTTCAGCTTTTGTAATTATATCATTATCAATCCATTTTGATTTTATGAAATATTTACCATTTATCTCAACTAATACAAATTCAGGATTCATTTTTGAGCCAAGACCATAGCCTCTCAGATTTTCTAAGTGATTCAATAACAATTCATTGCCATTATCCTGAGCGATTAATAAATCTTTAAATCCCATTTGATACCCTTCACCAACTGCAGTTATTTTTTCTTTCGTTATTTCTATGTCTAATGCCCAACCTGCATTCTCTCCACCTATTTTACCATAACTTAAATACAAAGAGTACTTCCCAAACCATTTATTAGATAGAGTACTTTTACTTAATGCATTTTTTTTGTTTGATTCATTAATAATTTTCTCTATATAATCATTTCTCCAATTGTTTTCTTTTTCTTCATCTTTTTCATTTAAAACCTCAAACCTTTGCAGTTTCTCCCAATTATTAGTAGATTTTAAATAATACAAATCAACAATACGTGGAATTTTTAAATTATAAGGAGAATCCATACCAACAAATTCTGTATATTTTTTATCAGTAAAAAACACCCAAATATCAAATTCGTCACTTATATTTTTATTTTTTTTTATTCTTTCAATTAATATGTTATTCACTTCATAAATTTCACCCTTTATATTTTCCGTTTGTTTGTCATACCAAGTTTTTGCTCCAATTTTTGGTATAATTATAAAAAACAATGAAGATCCATCTTTTGTAAAAAGCTCATCGCAATTTTTAAAAACCCCATCATCTTCAACGCAGATGTCATCTAAGCTTTCCAAAAAGGCTATACTTTGGTTTTCTTTTTTGTTATGGTTATTTTTATTTATCCTCCCTTCAGTAGTATTAATGTTAATATTTAGTTTACTTGGTTTTTCCTGGCAACTTGTTAATGTATAAACGATTAATGTAATTAATAGTATTCCCTTTTTCATTTTATAATTCTTTAGTGTAATTTGTTGGTCTGTAATACCCGAACCATCCATCATGTCCAAATAATGCTCCTCCCAATCTATCATAAATAGCAGTTCTTGTACAATTAGTTCCCGAATGGCCTCCATTCTTTACTTGTTTTCGTTCTCCAACCGCACCCGAACTTCCAATTGATTCCATAATAGTAACTGTGTCTTTAGCGTCATCATATTCATAAACAACTCCTGTATGTCCGCCCCAGCTTCCGTTTTTTGATCGACCCCAAGCGAAAATATCCCCTCTTTGAGGTTTAAATGTAGATACCTTACTTCCCGCTATTAAATCAATATTATCATTTTCAATTACTTTGCGAAAACTAGTCTCATTATTCATATTAGCAGTCGTCATATAAATTATGTTTTTGGTAACACCTAGTTTATGAAGATATCTACTCACAAATTCTGAACAATCCATTTTTACCAAACCTGCTTCGGTATCAGCAGTTCTATTTTTGTTTGTTTCTTGTAAATATGTCCGGTGACTATCAGCTATTATTTTCATATCTGCTAAAACTCCAGAGGAAGAGATTTCATCTTTCTTTTTCTCTACAATCGTACCACAAGAAAATTGTGAAGCTCTATTTTCTTTTTTACTTCCTTTATCGAAAGATTCATATGCTCTGTGTGCCAACTCTTTTTTAGTTATACCATTTTCTTTATCAGTATCAATTGATTGATTAGCATTATAGTAAGTTGTTCCTTCTTTATAAAGTGTTGTAGCATCATTACTACCATTCATTTTTGAAGGAGAGAATATAAGTAAATATAGATCTGCTAATGTTAATTTCGATTTTATTTTATTAGCCTTTATCCAAAATTCAATATATTTTTCAACATAATCTAATTGCATCAGTTGAGTCATTAAAGCTAATTTTCTCTTTGTTAGTGAATAACCATAATAATTATTTAATTCATCTATTGCTACTGGAGTAAACTGAATTAGACCAACTGGACCTGAAAAATTTTCAGTCAAACCGTTTATTTCCTTTTCGTTTAATCCTCTATTCTCTTTTTTAGGATTACCGTCAGGTCTAAACTTACCGTTAGGCATAAGTTTTACTAAAGATGTTGAAAATGTTTCATTGGTTTCCACCCACATAACTGCCATTAAATGATTCGGATCAAAATTTTGTCTTTTACTTATTTCAACCACCTTTATCCTAAAATCGCAACTTACTTTATTACCCCAAATCAAATTATAGTCTTTACAAACACAAGCGCCATTCTCTTCTTTTTTCTCTACCGCTTTTTTCTCATCTGGCACAAAAATCTTCGCCAGACTACTGACAAAATCCATAGCATCTGGTTGTATAAAAGGCCAAACATTTACCTTTTTTTCAGACTGGAGTTTTGTCTCGGCTGGAGTTTTATTTTCAGGAGTAGTAGGAGCTTTATCCCTATTTACATTTATATTATTACTGCTCTCTGTCTTCTGATTAAAAATCTCTGCCGTTACATAATACTCATGAGTTTTGCCCTCGTTTTTATCGCCTTTGGCTTTCACAGCATCTGCCATTTTAGCAAAATCGGGTTGCAATTTGAATTTTACTTCGGCTATGCCATTGACTATTTCTCCTGACAAAGTGATTGCTTTATTCCTTTTGTTTATATTGCTATGTCCAGCTCCTGAGGCATCATCTTCCCATAACGTAACATGCACTTTGCAATAATCAAGATTCAAACAATGTACCCTAGCCATTACCGTTTGCCCGTAAGCAAAAGGCTTAGTAGCTTTATTTCCCAGTGCATCACATAATTCTACATCAATTATCTTTCGCTCTATTGGTCTTTGTGGCTTAATAATCAAGCTTGCTTCGTCATTGCCTACTTTTGCAACAATCTTAATTCCTTTTCTTTTAAGACTTACTTGCGTAAACGTATAGGGTACTTTTTCTCCTTTCTTGTCGTTCTTATCCGTTTTGTTCCATTTGCCATTTTCTAATATATAGAGTGACCAATCAACCTGTTGGCTAAACGGGCTACTTGCAGGAGAGTGGATTTGCCCGGAAAACAAACTAACAGGAGTACTATTTATGGTGTAAGATTCTTCTTTCCCTACTACAGGATTTACGTTTCCGGATATTTTTAAATCTGACATAGTATCTTAAATTTTCTATATTTACCAACGGGTTTATTTGTCTTATTTCAATATTTTAAGATTCCAGAATGCTTCTTTTGTTGCGTTAAGTCAATATACCTTCGTTTCTATTAATACCTTTTTTGGGTTCTTGTCTGTAGCCGTATGCTTTTAAAGTTGTCAGGGTTTTAAATCCTGACAACTTTAAAAAGACATGGATAGCTGTCTAGAAGCTTCAAATAAAATTTTTACAATTCGAATTCTTCGGTGTCTTGTTCTGTCGCAGTAGTGTCTTTTACTACGGTGCGATGTGTGTAACAGTCTACTTTTATTGATAGGTTTGCGGGTCTTTCAAATTGTTCTTTGGAGACTTTTAGGTTTTCATCGGCATAACAAAGTCGCATAAAATATGCCCAAACCGGTAGGGCAGCTGTTGCTCCTTGTCCGTAGGTAATGCTTTTGAAACGCGCCGAACGATCCTCGCATCCTACCCAAACTCCGGTAACTAGGTTGGGAACCATTCCCATAAACCAACCGTCAGACTGGTTTTGTGTAGTTCCTGTTTTTCCTGCAATCGGATTTTTGAAAACATATGGGTATCCTGTTACTCTGTTGTAGCCGTTTCCGCCACCTTGAGTACGCAAACGAGATCCCGAACCTTCTTCGGTAACTCCTTCTAGCAGCTTTATAACGGCAAAGGCAATGTCTTTGTTGAGTACATCGTGAGATTCTGGAATGGGTTCGTAAATGATTACGCCACTTTTGTCTTCGATGCGAGATAGAAATTGCGGTTTGATGTAAACCCCCTGATTGGCAAAGGTACTATAAGCCGCTACCATGTCTTCGACAGTTATTTCGACAGCACCAAGGGCGATAGAGGGTTGGTTTATAATTTCGGATTTTACACCCAATTTGTGTGTCAATTCTACGACTGCTTCTGGACCTACTTTGTCCATTAATTTTGCAGAAACGGTGTTGATAGAGTTGGCCAAAGCTTTCTTCAAAGTTACCATTCCACGGTATTTATTGTCCGAGTTTTTTGGAGTCCAAGATTCGGTAACGTGATGGCGACCTACCGGTATTGTAAATGGGGAGTCGATAATCGAGTCACAAGGAGACATACCCAGTTGCTCAATTGCGGTGGCATAAAGAAAAGGTTTGAAGGTAGATCCTACCTGTCGGGCTCCTTGCCCAACGTGATCGTATTGAAAATATTTGTAATTAATTCCTCCAACCCAAGCTTTTATGTTTCCTGTTTGGGGTTCCATTGCCATAAGTCCCGATTGTAAGAAGTGTTTGTAGTAGCGAATGGAGTCCATAGGAGTCATGAGTGTGTCGCGTTCCCCTTTCCAGGTAAAGACTGTCATTTTGACTTTTTCGTTAAAGGTTTTTATGATTTCTTCTTCGCTTTTATCCTGTGATTTTAATACTTCCCATCTGTGGGATGATTTCATCGCCTGATTTAGTATTCGTTGTGTTTCTGCTCCAGAAATATTGACAAAAGGAGCATTTTTGTTAGTTTTAGATTGACTAAAAAATTCTTCCTGTAGATTGGTCATGTGTGCTGCTACGGCTTCTTCTGCATGCAATTGCATTCTGGAGTCGATAGTGGTGTAAATTTTTAGACCATCTTTGTAGATGTTATAATCGGATCCGTCTAGTTTTTTGTTTTCTTCGACCCATTTTCTCATATAATCGCGCAAGTATTCTCTAAAATAGGTTGCTGTCCCTTCTCGGTGGCTTTCTAATTTAAATTTTAATGCTATCGGAAGGCTTTGGAGGTGTTCTTTTTGTGATTGGGAGATTATTTTTCCTTTCTCCATTTGCGAAAGCACTACATTTCTTCTGTTTGTTACTCCTTCAGGATTTTTTACAGGGTTGTACAAGCCCGAATTTTTGAACATTCCTACTAATATTGCCGATTCGTCTATGGTTAAATCTTTCGGCTCTTTGGAGAAATAGGTTTTTGCAGCAGAACTAACTCCAACAGAATAGTTTCCGAAATCGTAAACGTTACAATACATGGCAATAATTTCACTTTTGGTATATTGTCTTTCCAATCGGATGGCAATAATCCATTCTTTTACTTTTTGTACAATTCGAAAGGGTAAAAACTTAGAACCTTCGCCATGAAATAGTTGTTTAGCTAATTGTTGAGATAATGTACTGGCTCCTCCATTGGTTCCCAAGCTCATAATGGCACGCATGGTACCTCTACCGTCAATACCAGAATGCTCATAAAAGCGCGAATCCTCGGTAGCGACCAAGGCTTGAACTAAACTTTTTGGCAAGTCGGAGTATTTTAACTGAGATCTATTTTTTTCGAAATATTTTCCCAAAACGACTCCATCTGCCGAGATAATTTCGGTGGCCAGATTAGAATCTGGATTTTCTAAATCTTCAAATGAAGGCATGGATCCAAAGAGACCCCATGAAGCAAATAAGAAAAATAAACCGATACTAGCCATTCCATAAAGGAAAATTTTCCAAAATTTATTGGAGTAATATTTGATGTCTTTTTCGGAGTTTTTTGTTTGAATATTGTTTTTTTTGACAGCCATAATACGATATTAATCTTTGTTTTCTATTCTTAAACCAACTTCGGTAATTCCTTCCAAAAGGGTAACACCAGGGACTTTTCCTGTAGCTCTAACCGCTTGTTTGATGTGTACTTTGTATTTCCCTTTGAGTTTTAGATTCTCTTTGTAATACAATTTACTTTCTTTTATATCTGTAAAGCCTTCACCAAGTAGCGATCCATCTGGATGGGTCATTTGATATTCTAGGGTATCTACTTTTGTAAATCCTTTTGGGTCTTCCAAAGAGACTATCAGAAAGAGATTGTTATAAGGATAATTATTATTGTCTCTCAGATTTACAAATAAATTGTATTTTTTTGTAGTGTCTAGTTCGGGTATCGCAAAGGTTACAATGCTGTCCTTATGCCAGGCACTTCCAACAGATTTATACTCATCAAAAACTCTTTTCTTGTCGCAGGAGAAGAAAAGCAGTACAGTTAAAAAGAGTAAGAAACTACTTTTTATTCTCATTTTTAGTAATAATTATAGGTTTTCTTGGGGTATCGGGTTTTTTCTCTGAAGCGGGTTGCTTGTTGTTATTGGGTTTATTAGGTCTGTTCTTTGTTTTTACAGTCGGGTTATTCCCTTCGGCTTTGGCAATGATGGGCTTGCTAATAATAACCGGCTTGTTGTTTGCTGGTCTATTACTGTTGGCTACAATTACGTTTTCGCCTGCAATTCTCGGTTTTTTGTTTGGTTTTTTCTTTCTTTTGGGTTGGTCAAAACGGGTTAAACTTTCTTGACCCATGGCGTTATTGAAATCTTTTTGAGGTTCGATAATTACTTCTACAGCAAAGTCTTCTAGAGAGGATACTTTGTTTTTTAGTTTGTTTTCTACAATTATTTCTTGAACTTGTTCTATTTTGAGTACGTGCCAATTGGCAAAATTATTGGTATAGGCAAACCACATTAAGCCTTTGAAAATGTCTTGTTTTTGGCAAATGGCATCTCCTTTTTCGGTTACTAGTTTGGTGTCAAAATCAGGAAATTCTTTCAAAGCATCCATGTAAGTGTCCAACTCATAATTTAAGCAGCACTTTAGTTTACCACATTGTCCTGCCAGTTTTTGGGGATTCAAAGATAATTGTTGGTAGCGGGCTGCCGAGGTGTTTACACTTCTAAAATCGGTTAACCAAGTAGAACAACACAATTCTCTGCCACAAGAACCAATGCCACCCAAGCGAGCTGCTTCTTGACGAAAACCTACTTGTTTCATCTCGACTCTCGTACTGAATTCTTTGGCAAAATCCTTGATCAAAAGTCTAAAATCGACTCTGTCATTGGCGGTATAATAAAAGGTAGCTTTAGATCCGTCTCCTTGAAATTCGATGTCAGAAATTTTCATTTCCAATTTTTGAGCAATGGCTAGTTCTCTAGCACGAACTTTCATAGGTTCTTCTTTTTCTCGCGCTGCCGACCAAATGTCTATGTCTTTTTGAGAGGCTTTTCGGTATATTTTTGGAACGTCATTACTGAGATGATTGACACCTTTTTTCTTCATTTGAATTTTTACCAATTCTCCCGTAAGGGTTACAATTCCGATGTCGTGACCTGGTGAAGCGACTGTTGCCACGATGTCTCCCATACTCAATGTTAATTTTTCGGTATTGCGGTAAAATTCCTTTCTTCCGTTTTTGAAGCGAACTTCTACACAGTCAAACGGAGCTTCTCCGTTGGGTAAACTCATATTAGAAAGCCAGTCGAATACGGTCAATTTGTTGCAGCTATCGGTGCCGCAAGTCCCATTATTTTTACAACCCTTTGGTGAACCACCATCTGAAGTTGAACAACTTGTACATGCCATGATTTATATATCGTGTTGTGACTTGCACAACTTATGTTCTTAAAATGTTTAATTGGTAAAGATAGTATTTTTTGATCGAAAGTTTCAAAGTCAAAATGTTTCAAAAACATAATTTTTTTTAACACAAAAAACTCCATGAAATCAAAAAAATTTCATGGAGTATTTATAATTCTAAGTAGTATTTTTAACTCATTGCATTTACGACGATTTTACTGTCTACAAATTGTTCGAAACTAATGATTTTGCCTTCTTTCAATTTCCAAAGATGGGCTACCCTTGCTTCAAAATAGTTATTGGTGATTTTGTAAGTGCCCGAATACGAACCGTAAGCCATTACTTTGTCGCCATCGGCTAGGTAGTCTTCAATGGTAATTTTGTAATCAATCCATTCTGTAGCCAATCGTTGGAATACATTTTTGGCAATGGCCTCAAAACCAATGTATGTTCCTGCATAAGGAAACCCTTTGGCTTCTGTCCATCTAGTGTTTTCTGTCAAGGCGGCTTGTGTGTTTTTGCCAGTTTCTTCGGGGCTTCCCCCTTCGTAGGTGCTTCTTACAATTTCGAGATTTGTTTTCATTGCTTTTAGTCTAGATTACCACTTCATTTCTCCAGTATTTACTTTTGCTCCAATTTGTAGCGCCATTTCAAAGGTGGCTGTTGGGTATTTGGTTTTCATGGTTTTGATTAATTCGTCTGAAGTTTTGTTGGTCTTTAATGCATTTTCGTAAAATTTTATGTAATCTATATCGTATTTTACAGAAGTAAGATTAAGTGCTGCTCCTTCTTTGGAGTGCGCCGGAATTACAATTTCGGGTTGCAAAGCAGTTATTTTTTCTAAAATAGAAATCCATTCTGCACGTTCTTTTGCTGTTTGCGAATCTGCCATCCAAAGATGAAAAGAGTTACCTACTACATTAATTCCTCCGACAACTGCTTTGATAGACGGTATCCAAACAAATGTATTTGTTGGAAATTGGTCTAAACCTACGATTTCTAGTTTTTTCCCTTCCAATTCTATCGAGTTTCCTTGTAAAACTTGAGGCAGAACAATGTTTTTGGTTCCTGCCGCTCCTAGTTTTGGTCCCCAGAAATCTAATTTCCCTTGTGCTGTAGCTTTGATGTGCGCTATGGTTTTTGGCGAAGCATAAATGGTTACTTCGGGAAAATATTTCTTGAATACTTCTAATCCAAAATAAAAGTCTGGATCTCCATGAGACACGTAAATTGTGGTGAGCTTCTTACCACTGGCTTTTATTTCTTGCGCCACTTTTTCGGCATCGACTAGTGTAAATTGTGCATCGATAAGAACGGCATCTGTTTTTCCGCTTACAATTACAGAGGCTACGCCAAAACTGTTTTCGTCGGCATTGTAAAGGGTTAGATTTAAATCTTTTGAGTTGATTGTCTTGAATGTTTGCGCTTTCATAGTAAAGAATGTCAGTATTGTTAGTAAAACGGATAGTATTATTTTTTTTGTTTTCATGATTTTTTTGTTTATGATAAAATATTGTAAGGATATGATTATGATTAGTGTTTGTAAATTAATCCAATATCAGCTCCTTCTCTTTTGGAGAGGGTTGGAGTGAGGATAATTTTCATTGAATTAAAACATATTAGTCAATGCTATAAGTTGTTGATAGTTAGATTTATTGAACTAAGTTAAGACTTTTATTTAGAATCCGAATGTTTGTATGTGTTCTACAATGGTGTCAAAAGCGGCATAACCTTGTTCTAGTAAATACGATTCGCCGTTGTTTTCTAATAGGAGCGTAGGATAGGAGCTAGCCTTTTTTTGTGCCAAGGCAAAGGTGTTTTGTGTTTCTTGTTTTATATCGGTCGAATAAAAATTCAAAAAGAATGCATTCGTGTCAAGTGATAGTAATTGGCAAATGGCTTCATAGGTAGCATCGATATTCAAATCATTACCATATAAATACCTCGCTTTCTGAACTTCGATGGCAAAAGGAATTGTTTTTACTTTCCAGTTTTTGGTAACCGTAACAATAGCTCTCGAAGGAATTTCGCTATCTAGAACAATGCTTTCGTCTTCAATAAGCTTAAAATAGTCGGCTCCAAATAGCGTTCCTGTTTGTTGTTGTATGTGCAAATCGTGTTTCTTGATGTATGTCGCCATTTGTTTAGATTGTTTTCTAGCATTCTGACCTGTCCACATTCCTGCGGGGAGCATTTCAAATTCTAGTTTGTCTTTGTATTTATCGTGCAATTTTTGAATTGTCTGAGAATTTCCGTAGCACCAGCCACAAAGAGGATCCATTATATAAATTAGTTTCATATTTTGGGTGTTATTCAATTAGTAATTGTTTGCGAATGTGATCGTATTCATTTTAGAGAATAAAAAACATCTTTGGTTTGATGATGCAAAGATGCAAACAACGAAAGATTATTTTTGTTGAACTAGTTCAAGAAATTGCTACTAGTTTTTTTTAATCGGGTCTATACTATTTGGTTCTTTCTCCATTTTTTAATAGCTAAGGATTTTGAATTAATATTTCTTACATTTTTATGCTAAAAAGGACACCTCTATTCCTTTTTTTGCCTTGTATTTTGTCTTTTTTTACTTTCATTTAGTTAAAAACATAAGAAAGCTCTATTTTTAAAATAATTAACAAGTACTAGCTTATTTTAATATATTTTTTTTCTATTTTTGAAGTATAATTCGCATTATTGATTTGAATGCTATTTATTTTAGTAAATAAAGACTTAAAAATATATTTCTTGTTTTTTGCTTTAAATCTATTTTTAATAATTATTGTCTTATAGTTATAGGATTAATGTGTGTATTATTTTTGTAAGGCAAGAAGTTGTCTTAAAGTATAAAAAAAGTGGAGTCTAGAAGCACTAAAAAAACGGGGAGCAACTGAAAATCCATAAGAGTAAGGAAAAAATAAAATTCATGAAACTAAAAAAAGTATTATTTGCAATGTTGGTTGTAGCAAGCTCAAATGGTTTTGCACAATCGAATAAAGAGGTAAAAGATGTAAAATACCGTAGAAGTTCATTGCATACTATCCTAATTGAGTCAGAAAATTTTCCGAGGAAGGAGAGTGTCATTAAAGCGTATAATACCGCTCCGTTTCCAGAGAAATATGACAACCACAGTATTGGAGAGAAGTCTTTTGATCCAAAAAAATATGGTGTTGTTAAAGAAGGATCAGATGAGGAGATGACCGCTGCGATTGATAAATATTTCAAAAAAAATAAAGTTGGTAATAAGTTAGTCGCAAAATGGTTTGATAGAAAAGCCAATGGTGCTTTTGATATTGATTTAATTAGCGAGAGAGGACTTCTAAG
>JAYVGE010000094.1:0-2027 GCA_043772515.1 Flavobacterium sp.
ATTAAAAACGTACCAGGGCATAAAACTGAGAAAAAGGACAGTATTGGGGTAAGTAAATTATTGTTAAGTGGTCTGCTAAAAGAGAGCTTTATACCACCAACAGCAATAAGAGAACTCCGAAATTTAGTAAGGTACAAAAAAAAGAAAACTCAATTTATTGCATCGGAAAAAAAACAGGATGATTAAATTTTTGGAGGACTGCAATATTAAATGGAGTAGTGTAGTGTCCGACACAGAAGATGTTAGTGCTACAAAAATAATAAATGACATTATTGATGGTAAAGACGAAGTAATTCACTTATTAACCCATGTACACGGAAAAATAAAAGCTAGTAAGGTTGATATAGCAAAAGCATTAACAGCAAGAGTAACGCCGCACCATCGCTTTATGCTAAAAATGATAAGAGAAACAATCGATGAGAATGAAAAACTTATAAATAAACTGGATGTTCAAATCGATAAATCTATGGAGCAATATCAAGTTGAACTAAATCTTTTGGAAACCATCGATGGTGTTGGAAGAGATACTGCTATTGCAATTATTAGCGAGATAGGAACAGATATGAGTCATTTTCCAAATGAACATCATCTAGCGAGTTGGGTTGGACTAAGTCCTGGAACCAATGAAAGTGCGGGCAAAAAAAAAGCACTCGAGTCATCCACGGAAATAAACACATCCAATCTGCATTAGTTGAAGCAGCATGGGGAGCATCAAGGAAGAAAGGAAGGCTATTTAAAAGGATTTTATCATAAATTATTAATCAAAAAAGGAAGCAAAAAAGCATTAATAGCAATAAGCCACAAGATTATCAAAGCAACATATCATATTCTAAAAGAGAAAGTAGAATATAAAGAACCATTGTTGCATATAGAAAAATCAAAAGAAAAAAATAAACAAAAAAACGTTCAGAAATTCGTTACTCAACTAGCAAGTTTAGGATTTAGTGTAAGGCTAACTCCAACAGGATAGAAGATAAAAATAAGCTCGTTTTTTTTACTAGAATCAGGTTGTTATAAATCGAAAATCTGTGTATGAAATTGATTATTAACTGGATAAGCACAAACACTTGTAGCAAAGAAAGTAGCGATACTTATCGGAAGCACGAATATGAAAATTTATATTTTATTATCCTTTTATAAAAGAAAACACTGAAAACAGAACATATATTTAAATAAACATAAACTATTGAACAAATTCAAAATAGCGACTTGAAAGACTAAAATTAGGTTTTTAGCAGGTTGTTATTGAGGACTCTCAAAATAATTATAAACAAAACACATATGAAAAAACGCTAATTTTTTAATTAGCGTTTTTTAAGGACTAGATATAACTAACTAAATAGAATATTTAGAAGTTCTGTTTTGGTTAAAATTTATTCAAATTCAGAAGTAAAAAATAATTTTACGGTTTTGTATTTGTTTTGAGTCATTTGAATCGTAAAATCAGAATCGGCAAGGAATACTAATTGATTGTATTTGTCTTTTGCTAAGAATTTTTGTTTGATGCGTTTGAATTCTTTGAAATCCTCGTTTTTTGGATCCTCGGGTTTTACCCAACAGGCTTTGTGAACAGGAAAATTTTCATAAGTGCATTTTGCACCGTATTCATGCTCTAAGCGGTATTGAATTACTTCGTATTGTAAGGCACCAACAGTTCCGATGATTTTTCTGTTATTCATTTCGAAAGTGAATAATTGAGCAACCCCTTCATCCATCAATTGGTCGACACCCTTGTCGAGTTGTTTGGCTTTCATTGGATCGGCGTTGTTGATGTATCTAAAATGTTCTGGTGAAAAACTAGGAATCCCTTTGAAACTCATTATTTCGCCTTCTGTCAAAGTATCACCAATTTTGAAATTTCCCGTATCATGCAGACCTACTATATCACCTGGATAAGAGATATCTACAATTTCTTTCTTTTCGGCAAAGAAAGCATTTGGACTAGAGAATTTTAAATTCTTTTTTTGACGAACATGATAATACGGTTTGTTTCTTTCGAAAGTTCCAGAAACAATTTTTATAAACGC
>JAYVGE010000095.1:0-12334 GCA_043772515.1 Flavobacterium sp.
AATCCGTCGAATTTTTTGAAAAAATCTAAATCATGACAGCACTATTTATCGTCGCACTTGCCGTATTTGGTTATTTGGTTTATGTCTTAATCAAACCCGAAAAATTTTAAAAATGAAAAAGGCAGAATTAAAAAAAGTAGTAATAGTAATTATGGCTTGGATATTTGCCTTCGTAACACTTATTATGTTTTTATAAAAGCCAAAATTTTATTTAATTTCTAACAAACAAATTATGAACACAGAGTTATTTGGTGTCATCAGTATTTTTATTGTTTCAATAGTTTTAGCAATTCCTTTGGGAAGATATATTGCCAAAATCTATTCGAATGATAAAACGGTACTCGACCCTATTTTCAATCCAATTGAAAAAATTATTTTTAAAATCAGCGGCATCAATGCAACTGAAGAAATGAACTGGAAACAACATCTAAAAGCACTTTTGAGTATAAACATGGTTTGGTTCATTCTTTGCTTTTTTATCTTATTGTTTCAAGGATCTTTATTTTTAAATCCAGATAATAATCCGTCTATGTCTCCCGATTTGGCCTTTAATACCGCCATTTCGTTTGTGGTAAACTGCAATTTGCAGCACTATTCAGGAGAGAGTGGGGTTTCTTATTTGTCACAACTCTTTTTAATGTTCTTGCAATTTGTATCCGCTGGTGTTGGATTAGCAGCAGCAGCAATGGTTTTTACTGCCATGAAAGAGAGAACAACCGATAAATTAGGGAATTTTTACAATTATTTTATCAAAAGTTGTACCCGTATTTTATTACCACTTTCTACTCTTGTAGCTGTCATTCTGTTGTTTAACGGTACACCAATGACATTTGAAGGAAAAGATGCTATTACTACTTTACAAGGAGATTCGGTTGAAGTTTCTCGCGGACCAGCAGCAGCATTCATTGCCATCAAACATATAGGAACAAACGGAGGTGGTTTTTTTGGAGCCAATTCGGCTGATCCTTTAGAAAACCCAACTTATTTAAGTAATGCGGTCGAACTTTGGGCACAATTGATTATCCCTTTTTCGATGATTTTTGCTTTGGGTTTTTATTTAAAGAAAAGAAAGTTCTCTTACGTTATTTTTGGAGTAATGACTGTTGGTTTCTTGCTTCTGGTAATACCAACTGTTATTAGTGAGCTTAACGGAAATCCAGCTATCGAAAGAATGGAAATTTCCCAAGCCACTGGTGCTATGGAAGGTAAGGAAGTTCGTTTTGGACCCGCCGTTACTGGGTTTTGGAGCATTGCCACAACGGTAATTTCTACAGGATCGGTCAACAGTATGCACGATAGTTCGATGCCAGTTTCGGGTTCGATGGAGTTACTCGCCATGATGATCAATGCCTTTTATGGCGGATGCGGTGTAGGAATTTTAAACTTTTATATTTTTATAATTCTCGCAGTATTTATTTCGGGTTTAATGGTAGGTAGAACACCTGAATTTTTAGGAAAGAAAATCGAAGCCCGTGAAGTAAAAATTGCTGCTTTTATTGCGATTCTACATCCATTATTGATATTGTCAGGAACGGCTTTGGCTTCTTATTTTGCTGCGAATGATACCGCAATGGGTTACTGGTTTAGCGGAAACGCTACGGGCTGGCTTAACAATCCCGGACACCACGGATTTTCGGAAATGCTATACGAATTTACTTCGTGCGCCGCCAATAACGGTTCTGGTTTTGAAGGTTTAGGAGACAACAATCCGTTTTGGAATATCACTACAGGAATTGTATTGTTATTGAGTCGTTTCCTTCCAATTATCGGGCCATTGGCTATTGCAGGATTATTAGCCAATAAAAAATACATTCCAGAAAGTGCGGGAACTTTAAAAACAGATACTACTATTTTTGGAGTAATGGTTTTTGCTGTAATCGCGATTATTGCTGCTTTGTCGTTCTTTCCAGCTTTGGCACTTGGACCTTTAGCGGAGTACTTTACATTAAAATAATATAAAAAATGACTAAAAATAAATCCAATTCATTGTTTGAGAGCAAGCAAGTAAAAGATGCCTTAGTGCAATCTTTTGTGAAGCTGAACCCGAAGATAATGTTCAAAAATCCGGTAATGTTTACCGTAGAAATCGGGACTGCCATTATGTTTGCGGTGTGTATTGCCATATTATTTGGTGCACAGGAGCAAGGTAGTTTTGCTTACAACTTTATTGTATTCTTAATTTTGTTAGCAACACTTTTGTTTGCCAATTTTGCCGAAGCCATTGCCGAAGCACGTGGAAAAGCGCAAGCCGACAGTTTAAGAAAAACACGTGAAGAAACGCCAGCGAGGAAGCTTTTGCCAAATGGAGAAATCCTAAACATCAGTTCTTCGGAATTGAAGAAAGGCGATGTTTTCGTTTGTGAAGCAGGCGATTTAATTGCCACCGACGGTGAAATTATCGAAGGATTGGCTACTATCGACGAAAGTGCTATTACAGGAGAAAGTGCTCCTGTAATTCGGGAGTCTGGTGGAGATAAATCATCGGTTACTGGAGGAACAAAAGTATTGTCCGATAAAATTAAAGTGATTGTGACCAACGAACCTGGAGAGAGTTTTCTGGATAAAATGATTGCCTTGGTAGAAGGAGCAAGCCGTCAGAAAACACCAAACGAAATCGCATTGACTATTTTGTTGGCAGCATTTACATTGATATTTGTAATTGTTTGTGTGACCCTAAAACCGTTTGCCGATTATGCGAATGCACCCATTACGATTGCCGCTTTTATTTCACTCTTTGTTTGTTTGATTCCAACCACTATTGGTGGTTTACTTTCGGCCATTGGAATAGCGGGAATGGACAGAGCGCTGCGTGCTAACGTAATCACAAAATCAGGAAAAGCAGTAGAAACTGCCGGAGATATTGATGTGTTGCTTTTGGACAAAACAGGAACAATCACTATTGGAAACAGAAAAGCAACCAATTTTTATCCTGCAAAAGGCATTTCGCAAGACGATTTTATCAAGTCGGCAGTATTGAGTTCACTTGCCGATGATACGCCCGAAGGGAAAAGTATTGTAGAATTGGCTGGACAGGAAGTGGCTCAGAAATTATCTATTGATGGAGCTACTTTAATCAAATTTACTGCCGAAACTAGAACCAGTGGTGTTGTATTGAAAGACGGAACCAATATTCGAAAAGGGGCTCAAGATGCTGCCAAGAACATAGCGGCCCAAGCGGGCAATGTTTTTCCGGATGATACGGCTCAGAGAGTAATTGCTATTTCTTCTAAAGGAGGAACCCCATTGGTAGTGATAAAAAACAATGAAGTTCAAGGCGTTATCGAATTGCAAGATATCATCAAAACGGGAATGAAAGAACGTTTTGATCGTTTGCGAAAAATGGGTGTAAAAACCGTAATGGTTACCGGAGATAATCCATTAACAGCCAAATTTATTGCCGAAGCAGCCGGTGTCGATGATTTTATTGCCGAAGCTAAACCTGAGGATAAAATGAACTACATCAAAAACGAGCAACAAAACGGCAAGCTCGTAGCCATGATGGGTGATGGTACCAATGATGCACCCGCTCTTGCTCAAGCCGATGTTGGTGTTGCTATGAACAGCGGAACACAAGCTGCAAAAGAAGCCGGAAACATGGTCGATCTAGACAATGACCCAACCAAGTTAATTGAAATTATTGAAATAGGAAAACAATTATTGATGACCAGAGGAACGCTTACTACGTTCTCGATTGCCAATGACGTAGCCAAGTATTTTGCTATTGTTCCTGCGCTTTTCATCACAGCGATTCCTGCTCTCGAAGGTTTGAATATTATGCGTTTGCACAGTCCAGAGAGTGCCATTTTATCGGCGGTAATCTTTAATGCGATTATCATTCCGATATTAATTCCACTGGCATTAAAAGGGGTTGATTATAAACCAATTGGTGCAAGTGCCATCTTGAAAAGAAATCTGTTGATTTATGGACTGGGTGGGTTGATTGTTCCTTTTATCGGGATTAAATTAATAGATTTGGTTGTGGCGTTATTTATGTAAAAACACATAGAGACGTTGCATTGCAACGTCTCTACCGCAACGAATAAACAAAAAATAAAAAAATGAAAAAAATATTTTCAATATTGAAATTTACCTTACTAATGGTAGTTTTATTAGCAGTGATTTATCCTTTGGCAATATATGGAATTGCACAGTTTGCTCCGAACAAGGGGCGTGGAGAAACGATTTTGGTTAATGGAAAAGTGGTAGGATACCAAAAAATCGGACAGAAATTTGATGCATCAAACTATTTCTGGGGACGACCATCGGCAGTAGATTATAATGCTGCAGGAAGTGGAGGTAGTAACAAAGGACCGAGCAATGCCGATTACTTGGCTTTGGTTCAGAAACGAATTGATACCTTTTTGATCGTACATCCGTATTTGAAAAAAGGGGAGATTCCTGCAGATATGGTTACGGCTTCTGGGAGTGGTTTAGATCCGAATATTTCGCCAGAAGGGGCTTTAATTCAAGTAAAAAGAGTAGCCAAAGAACGTAAATTGTCTGAAGAAAAAGTAAAAGCATTGGTAGAAACCAAAATCAATAAACCATCAGTAATGGGAACTTCAACAGTAAATGTACTGGAACTGAATGTGGCTTTGGATGAGTTGAAATAATAATGGTTTCAATGGCAATTACAATATGACTTTTAAACAATAAGTTTTAAGGATTAAAATAAAAGGCCTTTAAAAATGAGATGCCCTAGCCCCGATAGTAGTGGAAATCCTTTTTCTGAACGCTGTTAGGGTTCAAAACCCTGACAGCGTTTAGAAAAAGATTGGAGCGAATAGCGGGAATAGCTTCTAATAAAAACAATAATAATGAGGATGAGATTGCTTTGCCGCGTACCTCGCAACTCCTCGCAATGACTAATAAAATGAAAAAAATAGTAGTTACAGCTTTGATAGCTTTCGGATTTACAATAGTTAATGCCCAAGAAGAGTCAAAAAGCCCTTTTACGTTTTCGGGTTACGTAGAAACGTATTACAGTTATGATTTTGGTAAACCTAACGATCATATTCGACCAGAATTTTTATATAATTTTAACAAACACAATGAAGTTAATCTGAATTTTGGTTTGGCCAAAGTAAATTATGCCAAAGACAATGTACGAGGAAACTTTGCACTTATGGCGGGAACATATGCAGAATACAACATGGCGGCAGAACAAGGATTGCTCAAAAATGTATACGAAGCCAATGTAGGTGTAAAAATTTCTAAAAACCACAACCTTTGGGTAGATGCGGGAATAATGCCAGCACATATTGGTTTTGAGAGTGCAATTGGAAAAGATTGCATGACTTTGACTAGAAGTATTCTAGCAGAAAATTCTCCGTATTACGAAACGGGAGTAAAAATTGGGTACACCTCTAAATCCGAAAAATGGTATTTGGCAGCTATGTACTTAAATGGTTGGCAACGTATACAAAAAATAGAAGGCAATCATACGCCTGCTTTTGGCACTCAAGTTACTTACAAACCGTCTTTGGGAATTACCCTGAACTGGAGTACTTATATTGGAAACGAACAAGAAGACATTGACAGAAAATGGCGTTATTTTAATAATTTTTATGGACAATTTAAGGTAAATGAAAAAACAAGTGTGATTGCTGGTTTTGATATTGGTTCGCAACAATCGGTTAATAAAAGCGATGCGTACGATATATGGTTGGCACCAATTTTGGTTGCACAATACAAACCAACAGACAAAATTCAGCTGGCAGCCAGAGGCGAATATTACCAAGACAAGAAAGGAGTTATAATTGCAACAGATACTGAAAACGGATTTAAAACCTACGGTTTTTCTGCTAATTTCGATTATTTACCTGTACAAAATGTTATCTTTAGATTAGAAGCACGTACTTTGAACAGCAAAGATAATATCTTTTTGAAAAGTAATAATCCTACTGATAGTAACGTATTTGTTACTACGTCTTTGGCGATTTTGATATAATAGATAAGTTGTAAATAGGTAATTTGCACGAGTAAATGAGAATAGGTAATTGGTTTTTGATGTTTTGTCAATTGTCTATTCTCAATTGCTTATTGCTAATTGTCAATTCTATAAAGTAAAAAAATGGACAAGGAAAAAGAAAATAATGTTAAGCATTTTCTTGATTTAATTCAGAAATCACGCAAAGGAAAGTTTAAAGTTTACATCGGAATGAGTGCTGGTGTGGGCAAAACTTTTCGGATGCTACAGGAAGCACATACATTGTTGAAAAACGGAATTGATGTAAAAATCGGGTACATCGAAACCCATAATCGTAAGGAAACACACGAATTATTGGATGGCTTGCCCTTGATTCCTCGTCGAACTATTTTCTACAAAGGAAAGCAACTCGAAGAAATGGATGTGCAAGCTATAATTAATCTGCGCCCAGAAGTGGTCATTGTAGACGAATTGGCACATTCGAATATCGAAGGTAGCAAAAACGAAAAGCGCTGGCAAGATGTTTTGGAGATTCTAGAAGCGGGAATTAATGTGATTTCGGCAGTAAATATTCAACATATCGAAAGTTTATACGAAGATGTAAAACGCATTACAGCTATAGATGTTCAAGAACGTATTCCGGACAATGTGTTGCGAATGGCAGATGAGGTAGTGAATATCGATTTGACTTCTGAGGATTTGATTACACGCTTAAAAGAAGGAAAAATTTACACTGCCGATAAAATTCAGATGGCGTTGAGTAATTTTTTTAAGTCGGATCAGATTTTGCAATTGCGGGAATTGGCTTTGAAAGAAGTAGCGAGTCAGGTGGTTCGAAAAGTAGAGAATGAAGTTCCTAAAAACCTAGCTCTCAAACACGAAAAACTATTGGCATGCATTAGTAGTAACGATCGCACTGCCAAAATCGTTATTCGAAAAGCAGCTCGTTTGGCTAGTTATTACAACGGAATCTGGTATGTTTTGTATGTAGAAACGCCCAAAGAAAGTAGCGATAAAATTGCGCTAGACAAACAACGGCATTTGATAAATAACTTTAAATTGGCTGTTCAGCTTGGCGCTGAGGTTATTAAAGCCGAAAATTCAAATATTACTGATGCCATGCTGAAAATTGTAGAGCAAAAAAATATTACAACGGTTTGTATCGGGAAACCACATTTCAATTTGTTTAAAGTAATTTTATCAACAACGATTTTTAGACGATTATTAAATAGTCTTTCTTTGTCGAAGGTTGATTTAGTAATCCTGTCTTAGGAGCTGTTTAGAAATAAATGGTACAGAATTGGCGAAGTTATTTTGTTGTTTTTCAAGACGACATCCTTTTATTGGTTCCAAAAATAGTTAAAACTATGAACTTTAGTGCATTTCGCTTTTAGCTTCTAAAAAAAAAATCAAACACGAATTACACTAATTTTCACAAATTAATTCGTGGTAATTTGTGAAATTCGTGTTAAATATTACGTTTTCAAACGTGCAGACTTTAAGTTTGCCAACCAAATCTATGGACTTTCAGTCCATAGTGGTTTAGTTCGAAACATTTACTTAATTGAAAATAAGCCACGAATCCGTTATTTATAGACTAAGAAAAAGGATTAATTACTTTGCTTAAAAGTGTCGATTATTAAAAATTGCCTACTTATGAATCCTACTTTCAATAGTTAATTTAAAAAAAAATGTGATACTTCGTTGCGAAAAATAATTTAAAAAAAAACCTGTGAATCTGTTGCAAAAACAATACTTATGAAAATTAAAACCAAATTAAATCTCGGCGTCGGATTGTTATTTTTAATGATAATTATCCTAACATTAGTGAGTGCTTTTTATATTTTTTCGATAAAAAAAGACACCGATAACATTTTAAGAGCCAATTACAATACCTTAGAATATTCTAGAAATATGTTGACTTCATTGGACAGAATTAATAATGATGAAGAAAAATCGGTTGCAATTTTCGAGAGCAATCTCAAAAAGCAAATGCTAAATATTACAGAAAACGGAGAAGGAAAAGCGACTCAGAATCTACAAAATAATTTTATTCTTTTAGAAAAAAACAGAACCAACGAAGTGTTGAAAAGCAAAATTAGGTTTGCTATTTTCGAGATCATGAAGCTGAATATGAATGCCATAAAAGAGAAAAGTGATATTGCTACCAAAACAGCCGAAACAGCCAATTTTTGGATAGCCATAACAGGAACACTTTGTTTTTTGATTGCGTTCAATTTGTTGGTCAATTTGCCCAATAATATAGCCAATCCGATCAAGGAATTAACGACAAGTATTAAAGAAATTGCTAACAAAAACTACTCGCAAAGGGTGCATTTTATGAACCACAATGAATATGGAGATTTAGCAAAGTCCTTTAATACAATGGCCGAAAAATTGCAAGAATATAGCAATAGTAGTTTGTATAAATTGAATTTTGAAAAAAAACGACTCGAGACACTAATCAATAATATGCACGACCCTATTATTGGGTTGGATAACCAAGGAGCAATTTTATTTGTCAATGACGAAGCATTAAAAATTATGGGTCTAAAATTAGAGGATGTTATTGGAGAATTGGCTTCAACTTTGGCAATAACAAACGATTTGATGAAATCTTTAATTATAAATAATTTATCAAATGAGTCTCAGAAATCACTTCCGATGAAAATTTTTGCCGACGGAAAAGAAAGTTATTTCGAAAAAGAAACCATAAATATAACCATAAAACCTACCGGAGAAGACGAAACAATTGCCATTGGTGACGTTATTATTTTGAGAAATATTACGGTTTTTAAAGAATTAGACTTTGCCAAGACTAATTTTATTGCCACCGTTTCGCATGAACTAAAAACGCCTATTTCATCTATAAAACTAAGTTTGCAATTGTTAGAAAAGAAAGAAACAGGAAGTATCAACGACGATCAAAAACAACTGATAGATAGTATAAAGGATGACAGCCAGCGATTACTGAAAATTACAGGAGAACTATTAGAATTGTCACAGCTAGAAACGGGTAACATTAAGTTGAATATCGCACAAAGCAATCCATACGAAATGGTTCGTTATGCCACCGAATCTGTAAAAGTGCAAGCAGAACAAAAACAAATTGAATTATTGGTTGAAGCTGATGATGATTTGTCTGATGTAAAAGCAGATAACGAAAAAACAGCTTGGGTGTTGATTAATTTTCTGACAAATTCTATAACCTACTCATCTGAAAAAAGTATTATTAAAGTGAAATTGAAAAGGGAAAAGAATCAAATCGTTTTTCAAGTTATTGATACTGGAAAAGGGATAGATAATCGCTATAAAAACAAAGTCTTCGACAAATATTTTCAGATTCCAGGAAGTCATAAATCAGGAACAGGACTCGGTTTGGCAATAAGCAAAGAATTTATAGAAGCACAAGGAGGAATCATAGGGGTAGAAAGTGAGTTGGGATTGGGAAGTACTTTTTATTTTAAATTAGAAATGGTTTGATTTTAGTGTTCCGTTTTTAATGATCTGTTATACCATTTTATCTATTAATTTACTGAAATATAAAAATGTTGATTATTGTCTAGGTTGAGCGCAGTCGAAACTCTATTTGTGAGATTAAAACACAGTTTTTTCAAAGATAAAATGCAGGGCAAATGCTTTTAAAACTTTAAATATTTGTAATATGTTTAAAACAAAAAAATGGCACACGGATGACACGGACAAAACTGATTAATACGGATTTTTCATTTAGTTGTTAAGACAGTTTAGGAAATCGTAAAGTAGCATTTGTTTTTTTTAAAGGCTTTTGCCCTGAAATAAAATGGTGTTATGATATATTTAAAGTTATAAATTACTTCAAAAAGCTTTCTCAAAAAATATAATTATTCTCACAAAGTAGCCAAGCCGCAAGTACTGTTTGTCTTTGAGAATCTGCGCCTTTCAAAGATTTTTTTAGGATTAACATTTGTGAAAAAGGATAGTAGTAAATTCAAAATTTAAATGATATTACTCGAATTTAAGATTTATACTATTGACTAATATATTTTAGTCTAACTCAAATTATCCTCACCCCAACCTTCTCCAAAGGAAGGGAATTGATATTGGATTAATTTATAAACACTAAATGGTATTACTGTAGTTTTTTTTAAGAATCTATAGCGCTCAAAAAAACCTTGCAAGACTGACTCCTACAAGGTTTCATATAATTAGGATCTTAGTATCTGAACACTTAAATCTACAAACTGAACACTCCTTAACAGTCTGCCATATTCACGGCAATTGCCAATCCTCCTTCAGAAGTTTCTTTGTATTTATTATTCATATCCATGGCGGTTTGCCACATGGTATTAACCACTTTATCGAGGGGGACTTTTGCGTTTTTGGGATCGGTTTCTAATGCCAATTCTGCGGCATTAATAGCCTTAATAGCACCCATAGTATTGCGCTCGATACACGGAATTTGTACTAGACCACCAATGGGGTCACAGGTCAAACCCAAATGATGTTCCATTGCGATTTCGGCTGCCATTAAAACTTGCGCTGGCGTACCCCCCATTAGTTCGCACAAAGCAGCGGCGGCCATTGCACTCGAAACACCAATTTCTGCCTGACAACCTCCCATTGCAGCCGAAATAGTAGCTCCTTTTTTGAAGATACTACCAATTTCTCCCGCTACCATCAAGAATTGTTTGATTTCTTTTTCGCCTGCTTGGTGGTTTTCGATGACTAAATAATACATCAAAACCGACGGAATAACACCTGCACTTCCGTTTGTTGGTGCAGTAACTACTCGGCCCAAAGCGGCATTGACTTCGTTTACCGAGAGTGCAAAGCAACTTACCCATTTTAGTATTTGACGAAATTTTACTTCGGTTAATCTAATTTGTTCTAACCACGTTTGTGGCGAATTATAGTTTGACAATCCAATTAGTTTTTGATGCATGTCAAAAGCTCTCCGACGTACATTAAGTCCGCCCGGAAGAATGCCTTCGGAGTGGCAACCAATGTACATACATTCTAGCATTGTGCTCCAAATACGCATTAATTCGTGATGAATTACTTCTTCGGAACGCATAGATTTTTCGTTTTCATAAACGATTTCAGATATTTTTTTGTTTTCGTCAATGGTGTAATTCAGTAACTCTTCGGCATTATCGATTGGAAAAGGGAAAGCACATTTTATTGCGATTTTCTTTTTGGCATTTTCGCGCTCTTCTTTTACCACAAATCCGCCACCAATGGAGTAGAAGGTAGATACATATTCTTTTTGGTCAGAAGTGTACGCTGTAAATGTTAATGCATTTGAATGAAAGGGAAGAAAATTTTTGTTAAAAATAATGTCCTGAAGGAAATAAAAAGGTATTGTTAGCTCGTTTCCTAAATTGATTTGGTTTTTATCTTCGATCGATTTGATAATTTTATCAACGTTTTCTATCGGAATGTACTCGGGATCTTGACCACTCAAACCGAGCATTACTGCCAAATCTGTGGCATGACCTTTACCTGTTAGCGAAAGCGAACCATATAAATCTATTTTTACTCTATTGGTTTCTTGAATCAAGTTTTGGGTTTTTAGTTCTTCCAAAAAACGTTCGGCTGCACGCCAAGGTCCAAGTGTGTGAGAACTCGATGGGCCGACACCAATTTTTAGCATGTCAAAAACAGAAATACATTCTTCCATAAATTAGGATATTTTTTGAGCAAAGATAATCGAATGCGGTAATTATTCTATTTCTAAAAGGTATAATTTGGTTATTCGTTAATTTTTTCGTTCTATTTTAATAATTCTTTACAATAATGATTTTTAATCAAAGGATAACATTCTTTTAGGTTTTACAATGAATTTGAAGAAAGTGGCTTGGGACATAGACAAAACCGTTGCTAACTGACCAAAACCTTGTCAATAGAACGCAGAGATTCACAAAGAAAGACATAGAGATTCACAAAATTAAATACTTTCTGTGCGATTCTTTGCGTGAATGCTGCAAATTTTTGCGAAACAGTTTAAAAGCGTTTGTCTTTCGGTTTTGCTAGAGCGAAACGCTGAAAAATATTTTTTTTTGATTCATCAAATTTTATGATATACTATGTACGATTATATTTTTTGATACCAAACGTTTAAAAAGAGTTGGATAGAATTGTTTGGGTTGTTTTATTTATTTACCCCTAAAGGTTTCGGGGTTCATGAATTATCTACGAATTTATTTATTTAATTTAAGGTTTCTACTCCGATTGTGTGGGTTTTGTAATTATTTAAAAAATCAAATACGAATTTACACTAAAAAGAGATCTTTTTTAATTGCACAAATTTATTGACATCAAAGATATTGGTGTAATTTTATTTTTAATAAGTGTTTTCTTGTTTATAATCTTTTCGTAAAAGTCCCAAAACCACTTTCTTTAAATTTGCGTCAAAAACTTTTT
>JAYVGE010000096.1:0-2011 GCA_043772515.1 Flavobacterium sp.
AGTATCTCTAAAATTTATAAAAACAGTACTCCTTTCGCAGGTTCTTGGAAAAAAGCAATTACGCTCTATATGGACAATAAATGGATTTCGTTTACAGGCGATTCCTTTAATAAAGCCAATATATTACAAGACATAGCCCAAATGCGTTGGTGTGGAGAGTGGGCTAGAAAATGGTTTATAAAAAATGATTTTACTCCTTTATTTCCTTTCGATTATTTTGATATGACCCGCAAAACATCTAAAGAAGTCGGTTTTGAGTACACAAAAGTAAAACATGCAGAACATTTGCAGTCAAAAGTGAAGTATGAGGCACTAAAAAAGAAACAACAAGCTAATGCAGTGCGCAGAAAAGAAAAAATAAACCATTCTAAAAAATGCGAAAATGAAGTAAACCGATTCTTTAAAAATAAAATTACTATGCCCCAGTTGTTTGATTACGTAGAAAAGAATTTTCCAGCGGAATATTTAGAAAAATTGCCGAATATGATTGAAAAAAAGTCATTAAAAATAAATGAAAAAGTGGCTTTTGATGATGATTTTTTGCAGTACAATCTTTCAGAATTTTGATGCCTAATGAAAGCTAATTAACGAACCTAATTATTAAGTATGGCTGTATTTGCCCCCGAAAATTCTAAAATTAAAATGGTAATCCTTACCAAAAAAAAGGAAAGTAATGCGGTTTGGTGGTCACCAATAAAACAAAATAAACGTAATAACGAATCAATAATTAAAGGAATGCTTAAACGATTTGAAAAGCACGCTTTAGCAAAAATTACAAATGTAATTCAGTTCTATGAAAACGGAATTTTAATTGCTACAAAAAAACTATTCTAACTAAGTCCGAACAAATAAATCACATTGATTAACTGCCCAAACCTCATAATTGATGAATCTTAAAACTTTAAATTACATAAGAAATAAAGCCCAATTGCAAGATTTATATTTGAACCAAATGCCCGAAAGAGTATTGGAAAAGGAGATAAACGACATTCTTAAAGAGACAAGAACAGGTGTTTCGTTAGGTATGAGACATCATGCAAAAGCGTTACTAACTCACGAAATCATAATATTCATTGAAAGAAACGGAATGCCTGACGGCTATTTATTGTCGGAGGAATTGGAAATTAAATTAAATAAGCATCGAGACCGATTGACAAGAGACAAATTATTGCAATGGGAATTTGAAAGACTAAATAAAACGCAATAAAAAATCATGTCAGCTCTAAAATCCCATAACCCAACAAACGCTTTAATAAATCAAAACTTTATTATCCGTGTATTAGAGAACCCAAAAGAAAACCAAGTAAAAAATACAAAACTAACCTCTGCAAATAAACTTTCTGGGTATATAAATGACGAAAAACTTAAAATAAAGCTTTTTAACAAGGTATTAGATGGTGGTAAAGACAAATACTCTTTCCTAATACGAAGTCGTCTTAAAATTGATTTTCACTCGAAATAAGAATTTATCCTATTCGCATTTTTATTCTTTATGAATAACTTTTGCAAGTAGGATTCTATTATTTAAGATACGTACTTTTTTCTCAACAATTATATCTAAATTATTAGGTAACAATAATTCGAATTCCGCTCTTTTACTAATATGCTCCAAATAAATGGCATTAGTGTTTCTATCTACTTTTAAAAGTATAAGAGTTTGGTTATCAATAGGCGGGGTATCACCATCAGGATTTTTTCTAAATGATAAATCCAAAGAAGTACTTAAAAAGGCTTTGTCATTTAAAACCATTCCTTTTTTTAATTTTTTGTTTTTCAAAAGATAATCATTTAAAAATTCATTTGGAATTTTTCTTATTACTATTAAATTCTCTTTTAATCTAAACTGATTTATTTCGTCTTCCAATACTCTTATTCTATCAGTCGCATAGTTAGTATCACGTTCTATGCGAAACCCTCTTAGATGTGAGTTTACGTTAAGATAAGTAAAACCTGAATACCATTCAAAAACAGCATAAGGCAATAAATTATTTCCATTTGAATATGACTTAAA
>JAYVGE010000097.1:0-4746 GCA_043772515.1 Flavobacterium sp.
TAATGTATGGACTAGGTTAAAAAACAAATCATTTGGCTTCATGGATTCAAATCCATATATAAAAGAATGTGGTTTTAAGTTTGAACCAAAAATACAAGCATTAAAGGGTACTAGATACTTGGATGGACACTGGATGAGTGAGAAATATTTTTTAGATGTGGAGAAAATAATTAGAGAGGAATTCTCATTTAAAAAAAAGTTGGACAATTCGATGAAGGGCATGGGTGACAAAATCCAAAGTCAGAATTCGGTTTGCATTCATGTTAGACGAGGTGACTACGTAACAAGCCCCAAAATATCAAAGATACATTACACGACTAACACAAGTTATTTCACTAGATCAATCAGCTTTATAGAGAGTAAAGTGGCTGATCCTACTTATTTTATTTTTTCGGACGATATCGATTGGTGTGTAAAGGAGTTTCAGTTCCTGAAAGGGGCTGTATTTGTTGAGAAGGAATTGAAAAATTTGAATGTAGCTAATCAAGACTTCTTTCAGTTAATGACGCTTTGCAATCATTTCATAATATCAAACAGCACATATAGCTGGTGGGCAGCTTGGCTTGGGAGTGCAAAGACTAAAATTGTTGTAGCTCCTGAAAGATGGCATAATGTTCCATCCAGTACACAATCCGACATTTATCCTGAAGCTTGGAACAAACTATAAATGATTTAACTAACTACACAAAATATGAATCTTGTATAATTGGAAACGGTAATAATATATGACTCTAACCATCCCGGAGCGTTTAGAAATAGATGTTTCGAGGAGAGCTATGCTACGGAAGGACCCGGCCATAGCTTTACAGTTGAACTTGCTAAACAAGCTAAATTGAGAGGTTTCAGCATTATGACTTCAGATATTTTCCTCAAGCACGCTAATTTATCAAAATCAATTAGAGCTTTTTGCATAACCGATATGGTTAGTAAATGCACGGATGCCTTGCTTCAAAAAGGGAGCATACCTTTATTATGTTTTTCATTTGAATCGCCTATTATAGCCAGGAATTTTTATTTAAGAATTAATGCATTGGCCGGTAGATTCATTTATTCGATGCAGTTTGAAGGAACTAGAGACGAACTTAAAAAAAGCAAAACCATATTTTTACCAATGTACTTTCCGGTTGATAGTAGGGAAGTATTGCCTCTCATTGATTGGGGAAAAAGAAAGTTTTTGGTGTTGATAAATAGAAATAAAAGAGCGTTTTTTAACGATTTTTCTTCTGTAAAAGGGTGCGTAAGATCAGTTTTGTCTCGGGTAAAGTTGTCGGTTCAAAGGATTCTAAGCTCATGGGCACGATCTAAAGAAATTTATAAAGACAGAATTGAGGCCATCAATTATTTTTCAGAAAAAGAAGGGTTCGAACTCTATGGTGGTGGGTGGAATGATAAAATCCCAGGCTTTCCATCATCTTATCATAGGGCTGCATTGAAAGTCAATAAGGGCATCATAGGCCCTACCGCGAAGCTGATCGTAATGAATCAGTTCAGGTTTGCAGTATGTTTTGAAAACTGTTCTTTCCCAGGCTATGTTACGGAAAAAATATTTGATTGCTTTTTAGCGGGTTGTATACCAATATATTTTGGTGCTCCTGATATTGCGAATTTTGTTCCTGCTGATTCATTCATTGATTATAGAAGATTTGAAAATTTTGATCAGCTTTACTCCTTTCTATCAAAAATGAGTGATCAAGAAGCTACTAAAATGCTTGAATCCGCTCGCGCATTTCTAGCGAGTAAGGATTTTGATAAATTTTACACCGAAAATGTTGTTAGTAATATTTTGGATCTAGTTGAGACAAAGATCACAAACCAGAATGATTGATGGAAATCATTTCTCACAGAGACCTTGGTGTGTCAATAGACGAAAGAGAAACCAGAAGGTTAAAACGAGAACATAGGATTCTATCTTGGCCGAAAATAAAGTAACAAGTATAGATTTCATGACAATTGACGTTGAAGGATTGGAGCTAGAAGTTTTAGCGGGCTTTTCAATCCCTGTGCACTCAAAATTATTAAACCGAAGTAGAAGTGAGCAAATACGAGGTATGGTAAACTATTGGATAAGATTGGAGAGTTTTGGCAATTAATATGGATATAATCTCACATAGAGGGCTTTGGTTTAAGCCAGAAGAGCGGAACTCTGTTGGTTCCCTTAAGTTAAGTCTTGATTCCAATTTTGGATTAGAAACCGATATAAGGGATTGGAACGACAATCTGGTTATATCGCATGATATGCCCAATGAAGCAAACATACTGCTTACTGATTTACTGGAACATTATCGAATTAAAAATAGCTCCTTGCCTCTGGCCTTAAATATCAAAGCTGATGGACTCCACGATCAGCTAAAAAGAATACTCGCAGATTTTAGTATTGACAACTATTTCCTTTTTGATATGTCAGTACCAGACTTGATTGGATATGTGAAACGAGAAATGAAGGTATTTCTAAGACTGAGCGAGTATGAACATGACTTATTTTTATACGATAAGATTGAAGGTATCTGGCTTGACTCCTTCAACGGATTATGGTACGATGAAAAACTAATTAAGAATCATTTAGATAAAGGAAAAAAAGTTTGCTTGGTTTCAGATGAACTTCATCACCGACCTTTTGATAAGCAATGGGAATTAATTTTGAATTGGTCACTTAATAAGAGAGACAACTTTATTTTATGCACAGATTATCCTGAAAAGGGGAAAGAAGTATTTCTATGAAAAATGAAAAAAAAATTAAGGCCGTAATTTTTGACATGGATGGAGTCTTGATTGAGGCTAAGGATTGGCATTACGAAGCATTAAATAAAGCGCTCGGTTTTTTTGGTCACGAAATTTCCAGGTATGATCATTTAGTTACGTTTGATGGTTTACCAACTAACAAAAAACTTGAGATGCTTAGTCTTGAGGGAGACTTACCAAGAGGTTTACACGGACTGATAAATAACTTAAAGCAGAAGTATACGATAGAAATGGTTTATGCAAAATGCAGACCTATCTTCTTTCATCAATATGCTTTGTCCAGACTAAAATTGGAAGGGTATAATCTGGTTGTTTGTTCTAACTCAATCAAAAGAACAATCGAGGTGATGATGGAGCGAGCAGATCTCATGAAATATCTTGATTTTTATTTATCTAATCAGGATGTAAAACGAAGTAAGCCCGATCCGGAGATCTATAATAAGGCAATTGAACGCTTGGGTTTAGAGCCAGAAAACTGCTTAATAGTAGAGGATAATCCTAATGGAATTCAAGCAGCAAAAGCGAGTGGAGCCCATGTACTGGAAGTTTCCATGATTGATGAGGTAAATTATTTTAACATAATCAGAAGAATAGAAACCATATCTACGTCCATATGAGGGTCATTATTCCAATCGCAGGTTCCGTATTTTTCGAGGGATCAGAATACACCTTTCCCAAGCCACTGGTTGATATTAATGGCAAGCCAGTGATACAATACGTAATTGATAACTTGAGTAAGATTGAAGGTGAAATTCAATTTACTTTTATTTTGAAGGAGCCATTGTGCTCGAAGTATAACCTTGATTATACACTATCATTGCTGACAAAGACACCTGATATTATCAAACTAAAAAGGGAGACAAAGGGGGCTACTTGCAGTGTCTTGATGGCTTATGATAAAATTAATCAGAGTGAGGAAGTAATAATAGTTAATTCTGATCAGGTCTTTCTTAATGATATTAACAAAGCAATTTCCTTCTTCCGAATAGAAAATATTTCAGGAGGATTAATAACATTTGAGTCGGTACACCCACGATGGTCATTTGCATTGACAGATCAAGATAATGGAGTATTGCAAACTGCGGAGAAGAAGCCTATAAGCAAAAATGCAATTGCAGGATTTTATTATTTTAGAACGTTTGGAGATTTTACGGAAAGCGCTTTTAATTCCATTTATAATGAAGAATTTGTCGATGAGCATTTATATATTTCTTCTGTTATGAACCAACTCATTCTTCAGAACAAGCAAGTTAAGGCATTTAAAATTCCTAATGAGGAGTATTTCTCTTTTTATTCTGCACAAAAGCTAAAGGAATTCGAAAGACTTATCACTGATAATAAAATTCTATTATGAAGGTAAATAATTTACAAGAAATGATAGGAGGTTGGTTCATAGGTAATTTTGATCCAACCTTGCTAAGAACCGATTCTTTTGAGATAGCTATAAAGAGATACAAAAAAGGAGACTATGATAGTGAGCATTATCATAAAATAGCAACCGAATTTACAGTTGTAGTAGAAGGAGAGGTTGAAATGTCAGGTAATAGATATTGGAAAGATGATATTATTACCATTTTACCAAATGAGTCAAGGGATTTTCGAGCATTAACAGATGTAATTACTGTTGTAGTTAAATTTCCAGGAGCAACTAATGATAAATATTTGATAGATAAGAAATGATAAACATCGTTATACCTATGGCTGGGCTGGGTAGTAGATTTACTCAGGCTGGTTATGAAAAGCCAAAGCCATTTATTGATGTAATGGGAAGCCCCATGATAACGCGTGTTATTGAAAATCTTAATTATCCGAATGCGAGGTATATCCTGATTGGGAGAAGAGAGCACATTGAAAAAGAAAGGGAATCAGTAGCCAAAATTATCGCTTCCTACAATGCCGTTTTCCTGCCGATAGATCTTGTTACGGAGGGTACGGCTTGCACCGTATTGTTTGCACGTGAATTTATCAATAACAGTTATCCTTTGATGATAGCTAATTCTGATCAAA
>JAYVGE010000098.1:0-4746 GCA_043772515.1 Flavobacterium sp.
ATCCATTCTTTTTTGAAGTTTAAATAACTTAAATAAAGGAAATAAAATAAAACGCGCCAGTAAGTAGCCCTCTACACCAATAAAAAACCAAAACAAAAAAGTTCTAGAAACTGGTTTAAGCCAAAGAAAATATTCGACAAAAAGCGTAAAAAGAAGATAAAACAATCCCAAGCCAACAAAAAATATAATGCCTCGAAGGAGCTCATTAGTGTAATACTTCTTGATAAAAAGGGCTAGTTTTTGATAAATGTAAGACGATGTTTCCAAAATGGCTAGTTGTTTGTTATAACCAATAAAAGTACGATTTTATCTGAATTAGAAAACATAAAAAAAAAGACATTTGAAGCTCCAATAGCTTCCCTCTTTCAAACTAACGTTTTGAGTATTTGAAATTGTATATTTGCATAAAAAACTATAAAATGTCAAAGCAAGTTCGCGTGCGTTTTGCACCTAGTCCCACAGGACCTTTACATATTGGCGGCGTTCGTACCGCATTATTCAATTATTTGTTTGCTAAAAAAAACGGAGGAACCTTCTATTTACGAATTGAAGATACCGATCAAAATCGTTTTGTTCCTGGTGCCGAAGAATACATTATCGAAGCTTTGGAATGGTTGGGAATTGCCCCTGATGAAACAATTCGAAAAAATGAAAAATTTGGTCCTTACCGTCAAAGTGAGAGAAAACATTTGTACAAAGAATATGCCGATCAGTTAATCGATACGGGTTGGGCTTATTATGCATTTGATACTGCCGAAGCTTTGGATACCCAAAGAAAACAACACGAAGCAGATGGGAAAACATTTATTTACAACCATCACAACAGAGAAAAACTAGATACGTCGTTGGTTATATCCTCTGAAGAAACAGCAAAAAGAATTGCCAATAACGAAGATTTTGTTATTCGTTTTAAAACTCCAATAAATGAAACATTGCATTTGCAAGATATAATTAGAGGAGAAGTTAAGTTTGAAACCAACTTACTTGATGACAAAGTATTGTTTAAAAGTGACGGAATGCCAACCTACCATTTGGCGAATATTGTCGATGATCATTTAATGGAAACCTCACACGTAATTCGTGGAGAAGAATGGTTGCCATCTATGCCATTACATGTTTTGTTATACCGAGCCTTTGGTTGGGAAGCACCCGAATTTGCCCATTTGCCATTGATATTAAAACCAATTGGAAACGGAAAATTATCTAAAAGAGATGGAGACAAAATGGGATTTCCTGTTTTTCCGCTAGAATGGAAAACCGAAGAAGGGATTTCGTCGGGTTACAGAGAAAAAGGTTTTTTCCCAGAAACAGTGCTCAACTTCTTAGCTTTACTAGGTTGGAATGACGGAACTGAAAAAGAATTGTTTTCATTAGAAGAATTAGTTGAAGCTTTTGATTTGAAAAGAGTACACAAATCGGGAGCTAAATTCGACCCAGAAAAAAACAAATGGTTCAATCACCAATATCTAATCAAACAAAAAGATGCCGATTTGGCGAAAGCGTTTGCTCCTATTTTGGTTGAAAAAGGTTTCTCGACTTCGCTCGAAATACCAAAGTTAGAAAGAATCGTTTCTTTAATAAAAGACAGAGCGCATTTCGTTTCGGAGTTTTGGGAAATGAGTGATTTCTTTTTTATGGTGCCAACTTCTTATGATGAAAAAGCAAGCAAAAACTGGAAGGAAGAAACACCAGCATTAATGAAAGAATTGATTTCTGTTCTAGAACAAATAACCGATTTTACATCAATGAATATAGAAACCATGGTGAAAAATTGGATGACAAAAAACGAAATTGGTATGGGAAAAATAATGCAACCATTCCGATTGAGTTTGATTGGAGCACTCAAAGGCCCTCACCTATTTGATATTGTAGAAGTAATTGGCAAAGAAGAAACCATTACTAGAATACAAAAAGCAATTGCTACTTTATAAAATAATAAAGCCTTCGTAACCGAGGGCTTTTTTTTATTTGTAACTTTAAAAAAAATATTACTTCGAACAATTAACATCCTAAAAAATTAAATTATGGACATTGCATTAATTATTATGATAATCATCGGATTATTTATCTTTCTATCAGCCTTTTTTACCGTCAAGCAACAAACGAGTGTTGTTGTAGAGCGATTTGGAAAATTTCACAGCATAAGACAATCGGGTTTACAATTAAAAATTCCTATGATAGACAGAATTGCTGGACGTGTAAATCTAAAAATTCAGCAATTGGATGTAATCATCGAGACCAAAACCAAGGACAATGTTTTTGTAAAACTAAAAGTATCGGTTCAGTTTATGGTCGTAAAAGACACGGTTTACGATGCTTTTTACAAATTAGAATATCCACACGATCAAATTACTTCGTATGTTTTTGATGTGGTACGTGCCGAAGTACCAAAACTAAAACTAGATGATGTTTTTGAAAGAAAAGACGATATAGCAATTGCTGTAAAAGGAGAGTTGAACGAAGCCATGACCACTTATGGGTACACTATTATCAATACTTTGGTGACTGATATCGATCCCGATATTCAAGTAAAAAATGCCATGAACCGCATCAACGCTGCCGATAGAGAAAAAACGGTAGCCGAATTTGAAGCAGAAGCCTCAAGAATTAGAATTGTAGCCAAAGCCAAAGCAGAAGCAGAAAGTAAACGATTACAAGGACAAGGTATTGCAGACCAAAGAAGAGAAATAGCCAGAGGATTGGTAGAAAGTGTCGATGTTTTGAACAAAGTAGGCATCAATTCTCAAGAAGCCTCAGCATTGATTGTCGTAACGCAGCATTACGACACCTTACAAGCTATTGGAGCCGATACCAATTCTAATCTTATTTTACTACCCAATTCGCCACAAGCGGGAAGCGATATGTTGAATAATATGGTGGCTTCGTTTTCGGCTTCGAATCAAGTCGGCGAAATGATGAAAAAAACTAAAAGAATAAAGCCAAAAAACATAGAATCTATTGCGACAGCTCCAATTCCTAATGTAACACCAGAAGAAGAAGTTTAGAAATTATATTACAATAAAAAAGAGGCTAATCGCCTCTTTTTTTATTTAGTAACCAACTGATAACATAGGGAATAGCGGTTTTAATAATATTGATATAAGGATTAGAAAATATTTTTTTGTAGGGATCCAAAAAACCACTTATTATATTTTCTGGGGTAATACTCTCTTTTGTTCGCTGAATACTCAAAACCAATTTTTGATAATTAATTTCTTTCTTGAGTTTCAATATTTCTAATTCTGTATCGATGTCTGCGCAGGATTTATATTTTTTATTTTCCATGATTAATCGTTAAAACAGATTTCTGAAAATTTCTCTATAATAGTTTTTTCAATCCTTTTTGGTTGTATAAAAAATAATATTCCTGTAAGAATCAAATAAACACCTCCTACTATCAAAAATCCAAAGGCATAATTATTCAAATAACTCCCTACTGCAAAAGCAGCAGCTAGAGAACAAAACAAGAAAACCATACTAAGACACAATAATATTAAAGTAAACTTTACAATCATTGCAGTAGATTTCATCGCAACTTTAAAAGCCCTCAATTTATAATATGCTGCACTACTTTCCAAATAAGCCTGAGCTTCATCCTGAATGTTTTCTGAGTGTTCTCTTAATTCTTCAAAAGCCATAGGATTTAGTTATTTTTGAAATTTAGCATTTTTAATTTTTAAATCTGCCAGTTTACTTTCTAAAAAAGTAATAACGTCTTCGGTCTTATCACTTAATTTAGAAACTAGGTTTTCGTAATTTCCTTCTAAATCGTCTTTCGCAAGAAAAGCTTTTTCTACCAATCGATCAGAAGTAGAATTCAATTTATTTTTAAAATCGCCTTTGGCATCATCAAAACCATCTTTCAATTTTTCTCTCGTTTTCGATCCTTTATCTGGAGCAAACAAAATTCCAATCCCTGCTCCTATCGCTGCACCAGCTAAAAGTGCTAAAACTGTATTCTCTGAATTCTTTGACATAACTTATAGTTTTATAGTTTCTATTTATAAATATACAACTTTATTAACAACCAGATGTTAACAAGCCGTTAAACTAGAAAAAACAAAGCTAAAACTATAAATAAGAAACCCTAATAAACTAAAATTAAGAACCTATATTCTTTAATATAAAACAATAAAAAACAGCTTAAAACGAAGATATGAGAGTTGTTATATCAAATATCGAGAACGTTTTGAGTAACGCAGATTGTTTGTGACGTTGATTTCACAAATAAAATAGGTAATTTGAGTTAAATTATATATGATACATTTTCACAACATTTCTAACTTCGATCGTTAGCAGACCATAATTCGCTGACTTTTTTCTTCCCCGGATTCCGACCGGCATATTGCAGAGCTCTAACCAATTGACTTATATCGGTCAGTACATCTTCCGAATTACGTTTGACTAACGAGAAAGCTGCCCTATAAATGTCATTGCTCATTTCGTGCGAAAATATTCGTTCAAGAGTATTAACATATCAGTATTAATGACAGTTGCTATGGTAACACGTTTAAGTATATTTCAGATTGCAGAAAGGAATGAGGGAATACAGGTTTTCACTAATATTTGATTGCTGGCAATTATTTATGGCAACTCAATGCGATATAATAATAAAATAAAACAGATTATGAAGGAATTTGGAGCTCGTTCGAATGAATTCGAAAAATTTTCTCTTTGCTATACAATTGTTCGAAATTTTTATCGTGAGCTACCATGGATACTTCTATATCAAATATATTTGATGAA
>JAYVGE010000099.1:0-4740 GCA_043772515.1 Flavobacterium sp.
TTCTGCAGTGCACGGCAAATTGCCGGAAGCGATGCAAAAAATGTTTAACGTAGGCGAAGTCGATTTTTTTGCCTGTGGATTGAGTTTGGTTTTACACCCTAAAAATCCAATGGTACCAACAGTTCACGCTAATTGGCGTTATTTTGAAATGTATGATACTTCGACTCCGCTCAGTACAAGTACTATTTCGACTCCGCTCAGTACAGAGCCTCGAAAAGTAATCCAGCAATGGTTTGGGGGCGGGCAGGATTTAACGCCCTATTATTTGTTCGAGGAAGACGCTGTTCATTTTCATCAAACTTGTAAAACGGCTTGCGATAAACATAATCCTGAGTTTTATCCAAAATACAAAAAACAATGCGACACTTATTTTTGGAATGCACATCGTGATGAAGCCCGAGGTATTGGCGGATTGTTTTTTGATTATTGCAAAGTAACAGATGTCATGTCCATGCAAGATTGGTACAATTTTGTGACCGAAGTAGGTAATAGTTTCCTAGAAGCCTATGTTCCGATAGTCGAAAAAAGAAAAGACTTGCCGTATACCACCGAAAACAGAACGTGGCAAGAAATTCGTCGGGGTCGTTATGTCGAATTCAATTTGGTACATGACAAAGGCACACTTTTCGGTTTAAAAACAAACGGAAGAATCGAAAGTATTCTCATGAGTTTGCCACCGCAGGTACAATGGGTCTACGATCATCATCCAGAATCAGGAAGTGAAGAAGAAAAGTTAATTGTAACATTGGAAAATCCTAGAGAATGGTTGGACCTTTTTAATAATTAATAATGCGAATAATGGGTTGAAAAAGATAGAATTTTTTAGATCACTATTTGGATGGTTAGTCAAAAACTGAATTTATAGGTTAATACCGTTGTTTGTTTTATGAGAAATATTATACATTTTATTCTTGTCTTTTATTCCCTGCAATCTTACGGGCAGGAAAAAATTAGTTATAAAATATCAAGAAATACTTCAGACACTACTTATATTCATGATTTGTCTGACAAGCTAATTGTGAAGTTGTTTGTAGATAATAAAATAGATACCTATAAGTTTTTTTATAAAGATTTAGAAGAATATTATCAAATCACACCCAACGTCAATTCGAAAATATCTCTTTCGTTAGATTATGAATTTTTTGCTTTTGCTGTATCCGTTCCCAAAAAATGGAGACTGTCTCAGACCGATGATGAACGCAAGGGGAAGACCAAAGATGTTTCCTTTTCATTTGGTTTTTTTCTTAATAAATGGCATCAGAATTGTGCTTTTAGCGACACAAAAGGGTACTATCTAGAAAATACAGCCGATTTTGTTCCAGGATGGCAGGAAGGGATTGATCCTTATGAGCAGCTCCCCAATTATAGGGCAAGGAAATTTGAAGGAACAACATCTTATGTGATCAATGGAAATAAGTTTTCTTACCGTTCCTTTTTATATCAAACCCAAATTCAAAAGAAAAGTGCAGGAAGTTTTATTCCTTCTTTGTCTTATTTATATCTCTACCAAAGCGATGGTAACGTGGAGGTTAACGACGATCATCATCGGAATGTTTTTACAGTATTGGCGGTAATCGCTTACCAATACAATTGGGTAATTTCTAAAAGTTTCTATTTTTCGGGAGGAGCAAATATTGGTAGCGGATTTAGAAAATCGTATGAATATTATACTATCGACGGCAATCAAGAAAAGCACAACTACATTAGTGCAAGTAACACTTTGGGGTTTAATGCCAATGTGAATTACCAAAATAAGAATTTTTTTTGTGGTTTAAAAGTTGTTGCGACTGATACAACCGCCAAACAAGATGCGGAGTCTAGTATCAATAACACAGTTGCTTATGGAGTCGCCTATTTGGGTTATCGTTTTGATGCTCCCCATTTAATTTCAAAAGTCTATAATAAAATTTTTAAGAAAAATAAATAAATGATTTTGACGTAGGCTTTAATAATGAATTTTTGACAATCTTTAAACTTTCTCTAGAAGGTTCAATCATTTCGCTCGATAGAGTCCTTAATCTACAAAACAAATAAATATTCTATAAATATATCGCTCCGATGGAGCTAACATAAAACCGAAAAATATGTTCCCAATACACAGAAACCGTCGTTTAAGAACCAATGAATCCATCCGAAGTTTGGTTCGTGAAACTACTTTAAGTCCAACCGATTTTATGCTACCGATGTTTGTTGCAGAAGGAAAAGATGTAAAAATCGCCATTCCATCGATGCCTGGGATTTTCCGACATTCGTTAGACAATACCATCAAAGAAGTCAAAGAAGCTTGGGATTTAGGAATTAAAGCAGTCAATATTTATGTAAAAGTAAGTGAGAATTTAAAAGACAATGCAGGTCATGAAGCTTGGAACAAAGAGGGATTGATGCAACAAACCATTCGGGCCATCAAAGATGCTGTTCCCGAAATGATAGTGATGCCCGATGTGGCTTTAGATCCCTACTCTATCTATGGTCACGACGGAATTATAGAAAACGGACAAGTAATAAACGATGCTACTGTAGATGCATTGACCCGAATGAGTTTGAGCCATGCCGAAGCTGGAGCCGATTTTGTTGCTCCTAGTGATATGATGGACGGTCGTGTGTACGCCATTCGAAAAGCACTAGAACAAAACGGTCATCATAATGTAGGGATCATGAGCTACAGTGCCAAATATGCCTCGGCATTTTATGGTCCTTTCCGGGATGCTCTAGATTCTGCTCCAGTAGCTATAAGCAATGTTCCGAAAGACAAAAAAACGTATCAAATGGATTACGCCAATCGAATTGAAGCCCTTCGCGAAACCCTCGATGATGTTGCCGAAGGAGCCGATATTGTAATGGTAAAACCAGGAATGGCGTATCTAGATATCGTTCGGGAAGTAAAAAATGCGGTTCACGTTCCTGTTGCAGTTTACCAAGTTTCTGGCGAATATGCCATGGTAAAAGCCGCTGCCGAAAGAGGCTGGTTGGATCATGATAAAATTATGGTAGAGCAACTGTACTGTATCAAAAGAGCCGGAGCCAATATTATCTCGACTTATTTTGCCAAAGAAGCAGCACAACTTTTAAACAGATAACAAATGAAAAAATTAGTATTGCTATTGCTTACCATTTTGATACTCCAATCCTGCAAAAAAGAGACACAAGAACCATTCGGTAAACCAATAGAATCCGATGAAGGGATGCCATCTGTTGCCCAAATTCCCGAAGTTTTAGGACAAGAAATTTTTAATGGAAAAGGTAAATGCGTAGCCTGTCATCAAATAGATAAGAAATTAATAGGGCCTAGTATACAGGAAATTGCCAAAATTTATAAAGATAAAAACAGCAGTATTGTAACTTTTTTGAAGGGAGAAGCCGATCCTATTGTCGATCCATCTCAATTTGAAGTAATGAAAGTCAATTTTGAGGTTACAAAAGAAATGTCGGATCAAGAATTAAAAGCTTTAGAAGCTTATCTTTATTCGAGTTTAAAATAAATTTACAGGCGCATTTTTAGCTTTATACCATTGACGAATATGTTTTAGTCCAAAGCAAATTATCCTCACCCCAACCCTCCTTTCCAAAGGAGAGGGAGCTGATATCGGATTGATTTATAAACACCAATGGCATTACTACAAATGTTTTTAAAAATTTATACGACTGTCCGCAACTCCGCAACGAATACCAATAAGATTATTAGTAAAGGATTTGAAACATTTAGTTACACGAATTATTAATAAATGTAAAAAATAGGAATGTATTTATTCGACACAGATTTCCCAAATTTCCACAAATTAATCTGTGGAAATTTGGGAAATCTGTGTCAAGAAAAACCAATCATAGTTTGCTTAACGGATAGGCATAAAAAATTATTAGGGTTGTCAGGCGTAAAAATAAAAACCATTTTTAAGAAAAAACTCTTTTTTAATAGAAAATTGCGACTAAAAAGGAGTTGAGTAATAACAAAGTTTTTTTTGGGTTCTTTTGAATATTGAGCTTATTTTTTTACATTTATAAAATGGAAATTGCTTATATAAAAACACCTTTGGGGATGGCTCAAATCATTGGAGACGAAAATGGCATTTCGGCAATTTCGGTGTTGGATGAAGGGGAAGTAGCTACAAAAATTCCAAGCGTTTTACAAGAAGCCGTTTCGCAACTCAATGATTATTTTGAAGGAAAACGAACTCATTTCGATTTGAAACTGAATCCCAAAGGCACCGAATTTCAGCAAAAAGTGTGGAGCGCATTGCTCGAAATCCCTTTTGGAAAAACACGATCCTATCTCGAACAGTCCAAAATTTTAGGCGATGTCAAAGCCATCCGTGCCGTGGCTGCTGCCAACGGAAAAAACCCGCTTTGGATTGTCGTTCCCTGTCACAGAGTTATTGGTACAGATGGCTCGCTCACAGGGTATGCGGGAGGATTGTGGCGTAAAAAATGGTTGTTAGAACATGAAAATCCTACTATGCAACAAAGTTTATTCTAGAGAAATAAACAGGAATTGAAATAAGGTGGCTTGGGATTTTGACAAAGAGTTGCTAACTGACAAAAGCTTTTTCAATGGAAGGAGGAGATTTACAAAATTAAATGCATACTTTGCGTGAACGCTGTGAAACGCCAGGGCAAAAGCCTTTAACATTATTCGACACGAATTACGCGAATTAGCACAAATTTTAAAAAATTAAATTTCACGAATTATGAAGATTTGTGTAATTCAAAAAGTAATTATTCGTGTAAATTGGTGTAATTCGTGTC
>JAYVGE010000100.1:0-4736 GCA_043772515.1 Flavobacterium sp.
TAATTATAATACAACCCAATCCCTCCTCTATCGAAAAGAGAAAACCTGAGGTGAGGAGAAAAAAGTCAGACTATATTGTAATTGCGTTTGGTATAACAACTCTTAATTTCAAATCATTCCTCTTTTTTCAAAGTTTTGAACTTTAACAAAGACGAATTGAAAATCCCTTAAAATGGCATTGAGTGATAGCGAACAAGCGAAGTAATATACAGAAAGTAGTTTGTAATTTTGACAAAGAGTTACTACCTTCTAAAAACCTTGTAGATGAAACGTATTGACCATAAAGCCTAGACGTAGAAAAAAACTAATTTTGAAAAGAATTAGATAGAATCACCACTAATTGGAGTAATTCATGAATGACTTTTTCGTTGCCATCTAATCTATTACACAATTAGTCGTAAAGCGTTAAAAAACAATAGAAAAACTATAAAAACGTAATCATTTTAAACAGAGCTAAACCATTTTCTTGTTTTTGATACAAGTATCAGTAATCTAATGAATGAATGAATGACGGCATAGAATTTCGATTCATTTTCGGTTTAAATTGTCAAAGCACCTTTAGGTTTGCTTTTACATTTTGGTTTGCCGTTTGAGAAGTATTGTTGTCTAAAGGGATTGGTAATGGAATAAAAGGGTAAAATAAATTCCAAGTATTTATGCATCCCTACAAAAAGCACAAAGTCCCTTCCTCTTTTTAGGAACATAAAGTAGTAGTAAAACAGACAATCTTACAATAATTTTATCTCTTTGTAGTGGATAAAATATTCAATTGATGTAAATCTTCGTGAAGTTTATAGCACCGTAAATGTTTACCCTGTTTACATCAAATTATTGTCAATATATTTAATCCTCTAAAAGTAAAATTATTCGAGATCCTTTGTTTCTTCTAGTTCATCCGATTTTCTGCCAATTTTTACTTTTGGCTTGTCTTTGTTTCCTGTGATTAAAAGCGGTATGCCCAAAATTCCTAATGGAGGTAAACCCAAACGCATTTTTATGTTTAGTTTACCATCTAAGCTCGTAGTGCCTTCTATTCGGGGTCTGAAACCTGCAAATTTAAACTTGAATCGTTCTATAGTAATGATATTATTTTTTACGGAAGTTTTTATATCAACTTTTGAAACCTCAGGGTTCCCAATTGCTTCATGGCTAGTGGTTTTGCTCACGGCACTAAACATTTTCATTCCTTTTAATTTCACCTCTTTTACAGAAAGAATTCCATCTCCTATTAATGAAGGATATATGGGCTCCATTTTGGCATTCAATCTCCCTTTTAGTTTGTAGTCCAAGGATACAATTCCAGCTGCTTTTTCGGCTGCGCTTGCCATTTCTCTGAATAGCTTCACTTCATTATAAGCTCTTTTTATATCAAAATCGGATGCTTTTATTTGGTATTCGAATTGCGCTTTTCTGGGACTAACTCCCTTATAAGAACCATTCATTGTTACTGCACAACCGATAAGGTTGAAACTGGTTTTTTGTAGGCTCACCTTTCCTTTTTTCATTTGTACCGCCCCTTTTCCGTTTTGTAGATGAAGACCTTGAAAATTGATTTTTTCTGCATTTGCCTGAAATTTCAAATCAAAATTATCAGGAATCATTATTACCCCAACCTCCTGCTTATTTGTTTCTGTTTTAGAAGACGCAACCGCAACCTTATTGGGCACTGCGTTAGATACAAATTCATCAATGTTAATGTATTTGGAATCTAACACAAAAGAGCCACGCAACACTCCTTTTTTTGAAGAAATGAAGTTGAATACGTTTTGCAAATAACCATTCATTTTAAAATTGGTTTCGCCATAAGATGCCAAAAAGGTATTGAAATACATCTTATCTTGATTAAATCTGAAGACCCCTTTTTTTATCAGTATTTTTTTAGGCATATAAGTAGTGGCAACTTCGATGTTTTTTATAGACAAAGTCCCTTTGTTGTATAGCTTTTTGTAATTTCCTTTTTCGGCATCACCTTGTTTGCCTCTTAAAACCAAATCGGCTTGAATAGAACCGTTTAAATCCAGTCCTTTTTGAGAGAATACTTTGTATATTTTACTAATATCGAGTATTCCTTTTGCTTTTATGTCATAACTAAGGTCATCAAAATTACTCAAATCTGCCTGTAATTCAAATGGTTTTCCTTCAAAAGTAAAAGTGGTAGGATTCAATTGTACTTTCAAATCATCGAAAGTTCCTTTTTGATTGCCAATTTTTGCTATAATGTTGATGTTGGTTATTGGGTTCGGATAATATTGCGTTTTCAGATATCCATTACTCCAATTGACATTTGCTTTTGTGATCGGAAAAAGATGGTTTTTAGAATCGTATTTCCCTTTTGCTTTTAAATCCCCTACAAGTATTCCTTTCAGGTCTAAATTAGGGATTCGGAGCGCATGATTGAGTTGTCCTAAATCAATTTTGGCGTTTAAATCCGTGTCGACTTCAGGGGCATATACTCCTTTTAAACAGAGCTTACCTCTTAAATAGTCTTTATTGATATGCAATGCCAAACTTTTGGTATTCAGAATGAGAAGATCAGGATTCAGGGACGGCAGTTTTGCTGAGAGATTCAATTCTAGGTTCGAGACTGGAAAAGCACTTTTGTTATAATTCACATAACCATTTTGCACCTTTAAATCAAGATTGAAGTTCGGAGCTATTTTTTTTGCAGCGATGTACGCTCCCTTTAGCGTAAGCAATATATCTGTTTTACCTTTTAGCTCTGTGTTTTTTAACCAGGAAATGTATTTTGGAGGAAAAGCAGTAAAAAGATTTTTTAGGGTGCTATTTTTAGATTTAATAATAAAATCCATATCGTAACCCTCCTTTAAAAAATCGAATTTCCCCTTAAGATCAACGATGAGCTGGTTTATTTTTAAATTATTTTGTTCGAATATAAAAGAGAGTGAATTAACATTTACTTTGGTAATTAAATCCGCATCAACTTTTTTATTCATCAAATAGGGTTCATTTGCATAAATGATATTCAGTTTTTCAATTTTAGCTCTCGAGTGCAAATCGAAAAGCTTTTTTTTTAAATCTCCTTTTCCTAGATAATTAAAACCCAATGCATCGATATGTATATTTGTCGACAAATCATCATAAATAATTTTGCTGTTTACGATTTCAATTTTTTCTAGCTTCAACGAAGTTGCACTGCTATCTTTTTTTACAGTTTCTTTCTCAGCAATATACACATTGTAGTTGGCATCACCGTTTTTATTGACTTTTGCATTTACAAAAGCATCGTTTAGAAATACCTGATCTATATCGATAGATTCTCCAAAAACAAGACTCGAAATATTTATCCCAAAAGAAACCGCTTTGGCTGTAATAAATTCTTCTTTTTGATAAGGAGCAGCCCCTTTGAGATTGAAATCTTTTAGGGTCAGTGTCAGCGATGGGAAATGATAAAAGAAAGAAACATTGGCCTCTGAGTAGTTCAGTTCCCCCTTCAATTTTTTATTTGCCGATTTTTTTATTTGCTCTTCCAATTGTTCCGAAAACACATAAGGACTTACAAACATTACGACCAAAATACCAGCCAATGTTATTCCGATGCATTTTATGATTTTTATAAAAATAGATTTTTTGGTATTCAGAGCCATTTTATTTTGTGTAAATTATTTAGTAAACCGAGCCATGTTTCAAAAAAAACAAGTCCCCTTTATGGAGACAATCTTGTCTGCTTTTATCCGTGAACGGTTTCACTTTTGCCGTAATTTGTTATTATAGAAGCTTCAAATTCTATCCATTCAGCCCAACGTACTTCTACATTTACATTATCAGCATATTTACGAGCAAACCCAAGAAAAGTGGTATAATGCCCTGCTTCCGAAATCATCAAATCACGATAAAATTTGGCAAGTTCAGGGTCTTGAATATTTTCTGAGAGTACTTTAAATCGCTCACAACTTCGGGCTTCAATCATAGCCGAAAACAACAAACGATCACATAAAGCATCTTTGCGGCTGCCATCTTTTTTCATGAATTTGAAGAGCTCATTTACATAATGATCTTTGCGTTCTCTCCCTAAAGTTAGCCCCTTGCTCTTTATCAAATTGTGAACCAATTGCAAGTGATCTAGCTCTTCTCTGGCGATGATTAATAATTCGGTCACCAGTTCTTCTAATTCAGAATTATAGGCAATAAGACTAATCGCATTCGAAGCTGCTTTTTGCTCGCACCAAGCATGGTCTGTCAAAATTTCTTCAATATTCGATTCAACTATGTTTACCCAACGTGGGTCGGTTGCCAATTTTAATCCTAACATCGTACTGTAATTTATTTTATGCGAAATTAGTGTTTTCTTACTGATTTCTGGTTAGAATCAAGATAGTATCATCAAAATAGTATTATTTTGCAACAATAACGAATTTAAATTATGATCCAGATTCAAAAGCTTTTAATTATCGGTTTGGTATGGCCAGAGCCCAATTCTTCTGCGGCTGGAAGTAGAATGCTACAACTCATTACGCTATTTAAAGAACACGGTTTTGCCATTACCTTTGCCAGTCCTGCTCAAGACAGTGAATATATGGTAAATCTTGATGCTTTGGGTGTAGACAAAAAAGCAATTACATTAAATTGTTCCAGCTTTGATGTTTTTGTAAAGGAAATGAACCCTAATATAGTTTTATATGATCGGTTTATGATTGAAGAGCAATTTGGCTGGCGCGTTGCAGAGAATTGTCCTAGCGCATTGCGGTTATTAGATACCGAAGATTTGCATTGTTTGC
>JAYVGE010000101.1:0-12189 GCA_043772515.1 Flavobacterium sp.
TCTGACTTATTTTCAGCATAATTTTATAATCATACCCTATTTATAAAGGGTCGAGGCAGTTTTTCTATTATTTAGTAAAACTTTCGGATAGCTGTGTTAAAATATATATAAAAAAAATGGAAACTCAAAAAACGTACACCTGCCCAATGCACCCAGAAGTTACCTCGGATAAACCCGGAAAATGTCCCAAATGCGGAATGAATTTAGTGGAGAAAGAAGAATGAAAATTCTATTAGCTACCTATGGTTTTGGGGTATTGGAATTCATAAAAATACTCCCAAATAGTATCTAACTTTTTGGGGGTATTTGATATATGGAGCGTTTTTTAATGAAATTTTAAAAATAACTAGAAATTCCAAAGTTAAATCCGTCAGTAATTGATGGCGGATTTTGAAAAATATCTCGTTGTTTTTGATACCGATAATTCAAGCGAATGACAGTCTGTGAGGTAGGTCTAAAACTAATCGCAGGAACTATACTCCAAAGATCTCCTCCGATATTTTCATTTGTTTCCACAAATTTCCCAACATTCCAATCTACATATTCCAATCTACAGGCAACATTTAAAACGGCTTTTTCCCAACCAAAAATTGTTCTTGAAAAAACGGGTTGAACAATATCAATAAATCCTCCATGCTGTTTGTTTCCAAATTGTTGCGAATAGGTTTCTGGTACGTTTACATTGACCCAAGTAAATTCTGAGATAATATAGGTTTTGATTTTAGGAATTGTAGTATTGAAATCTATCGCAAAGACTACAACGCGTCTTTTTTCATCAATAACAATTCCATCGTCTTGAAATTTATTATAAATCCCTCCCATATACGAAATTCCAAGCTCCCCCACTTTATTGTTTCTAAGAGCAAATTTTCCAGTAAATAAAGGTTCTCCGCTGTTTATTTCTTCAAATCGTTCGGGATTGTTCTTAGAGGCCGGTAAAAAAGTTTTGTTTTCTGTATTTTCAATTATAGAATTATCAAAACTGCCTGACAAATAAGCTTCGTATCCAAACATCCAATTTTTAGTGTATTTTTTTCCAAAAAATCCAACTCCTGCATTACTAAAAGTGCTAGGTAACATTTGAGTAGTAGCTATTGGTCTGTCCGTAAACTCCCATTTGGGGCCGTCATGATTTTGATTGAACGCTCCAATTGGATTTAAAATTATTCCGGATCTAAGATTCAATAAAGGATCTAGCTCTACATCAATTGAAGCAAATTCAATTGCGATTTCCCTACCACCATCCTCAAATTCAATTTCACTTAAAAATTTTACTCTTTTACTTATTGCTGAGGATATAAAAATGGACAATCTTCTTGCTTGAAATTGATGCCCTTCTGACACTCCATCGGTTGTCATTTTTTGCCAGTTCATTTCAACGTAACCACCAATAGAGATGGGTGTTTTGTTTATATTCAATGTGGGTCTGTTATATAAAGCATCCATATTCAGAATGTTTTTTACAGTGTCCTTCGGGATTCTTTTCAATAAACTTGGATCTATTTGGGCAAAAGAATTCAAATTTAATAACAGTGCTGCAACTAAAATAAAGGGTAGTTCTAATCTCATTTTAGGGATATTTTTAAGGTGTTGTTTTCAATCACTATTGGAAATTTTCTTAGATCAGTATTTGCTGGACCATTTTCCAGAACCCCTCTGTTACTAAATTCGCTCCCGTGTGCAGGACATTGCAGTTTATCTCCAAAAACCTGTAATTGAGCCCCTTGATGCGTACAAGTCATTAACATGGCTACATAATCTGTTGCATCAAATCGATATACACAAATCGGGGATTTTAATATTTCGTTTTGAATAATGACATACTTTTTAAATTCTGTTTCCTTTTTATTTTTTATTTCAAAACTAGAAATTGGCACTAAAATATCTGAATCCTTAATTACTGCAGAAATACTTTGCGAAGTGTTGCAGCCTTGTAATAATGTTACTCCTGTAATTCCGGCTAAACATCCAAAACCACATGTTTTTAAAAATTGTTTTCTATCCATGATTACAATGATTTTATAAATTTCAATAACGCATCTTTATTCGATTGTGTTAGCTTTTGAAACGCATTTTTACTATTTGTTGCTTCTCCACCGTGCAACAATATTGCTTGTTCAATACTGCTTGCTCTACCATCATGCATCAAAAATAAGTTTCCGCCTTGAGAATTTTTTGAAAGTCCGATTCCCCAGAGTGGCGGAGTTCTCCATTCGTGCGTTTTAGCACTTCCTTCTGTATAACAATCGTCTAAATTGCTTCCCATATCATGTAAAAGCAAATCAGTGTAGGGGGCAAAAATTTTATTGGAAAGTGAACTTATTGGAGAATAGCTTGTTTTGAGTTCCGCTTTATGACAACCAACACAGTTAATTTGGCCAAATAAATTCTTGCCTTGACGCACAATTTCATCTGAGGAATTCCTTTGAATTGGCGCCTTTAATGTTTGTAAATAAAAAACAACATCGTTCACTTTATTGTTGGTCACCTCTGGATCTATTTCTAAATTCGAATAATGATCTATCGGGCTAAATGCAGATGTAATTCCCATGTCTTGATTGTAGGCATTAACCGTTTGATGTAATAAATCGAAGGCAGATGCTTTTTTACCAAATCGTCCAATATGTTTACCATTTTGGGTTATCGCATTAGATAAAGGGATGGAATAGCTTGGAATACCAATCCAATTAACAGTTCCTGAAATACCGTCTCCATTACTGTCATTTGGATCGGTCATAGCCAGTAAATCTTCATCTGAAACATATTGTAAAAACCTAAACCTGTAATTGCTGGTGGTGTAAATTTCGAAAAAGTTGCTCCATTGGGTATTTGTTCCGGCAAGAAACCGGGTAATGCTCTATTTTGCAATTGCGGCCCACCTTGATTAAAAAATTGGTTTCCCGTTTCGTCAATTTGACCAAATCGGGTTAGTGTGGTAAATAAATGCCCTTTGCCATCACCAGCATGACAACTGATGCAACTGGTTCCCACAAATGTTGACCCAAGACCTGTTTCTCTTGTGAAGACCTCATTAACTGCGGTATCACCTCTCAAAAACTGAGAGGACTCTGAACTAGAAAGTCCTTCTATAGTACCGTCTAATAATTCATCATCAGAGGGTACATATATATAACTGGTTTCGCACGATGTAAAACAGATACAGAATAAAAAAAACAGGAAAGATACATTGGTGAATTTATTTTTTATTTAACTTAAATAAAATTTAGACAAAACTAAATAAATATTTTGATATATATAAACGAAATAATAAATGAATCAAAAATTAAATCATCTAAATTTTATTCTTACTTTTACATCCGTGAAATGGATTATAACTATACTATCAATTTACCTAATAGCACTTTCGTGTTTGCCTTGCGCGGATATGGAAGTTAATAGTCCTGCACATGATTTGAAAGAACTAGCGTCAAATAATGAGGAACATTCACACGATAAAGAAAAAGATTCTTGTTCACCCTTTTGCTTTTGTAATTGTTGTGGTGCACAAGTATTAAGTTACGAGCCAGGTATTTCTTTTGGTTTTTCAGCAGTTTCTGCTATCATAACCATTCAACTACCTACTTATAAATCCGTTTTTGCTTCCAGTTTCTTCGGAAGTATTTGGCAACCGCCGCAAATAGTATAATGAAGCCCGTCCCGATTCTTCGGTATTTGGGATAGAGAGTTGTGGGTTTTCCACAATGTTCAATGGACAATTTATTGTCTAAATTTCTCATTCATTATAAAATAAAAAATGTTAGATAAAATCATACAATTTAGTATAAAGAACAAGTTCATTATACTTTTACTTACCCTTGTACTCATAGCTTGGGGTAGTTATTCCCTTAAAAATTTACCATTAGATGCTTTACCTGATGTAACTAATAATCAGGTCCAAATCATTACTACCGCTCCTACACTAGCTAGTCAGGAAGTAGAACAATCAATTACCTATCCTTTAGAACAATCCGTAAAAACAATCCCAAAAGTAATTGAGCTTCGAAGTATTTCTCGTTTTGGACTTTCGGTAGTTACAGTTGTTTTTAAAGACGATGTTGATATTTATTGGGCAAGAGAACAAATTTTTCAACGCCTCCAAGAAGCCAAAGAAAATATTCCTGCGTATGCCGGAACACCAAGTTTAGCGCCAATTTCAACCGGTCTTGGTGAAATATATCAATATGATGTCTATGCCAAAAAAGGATATGAAGATAAATATGATGCAGTCCAATTAAGAACCATTCAGGACTGGATTATTATACCACAATTACAAGGAATTGAGGGTGTTGCAGAAATTAGTACTTGGGGAGGAAAACTAAAACAATACGAAGTTGCTGTTGATCCAAATAAACTCAATAGTTTAGGAGTAACCATAACCGATATATTTGATGCCTTAGAGAAAAACAATCAAAATACTGGAGGAGCCTATATAGAAAAAGACCAATATGCCTACTTTATTCGTGGTGTTGGGATGGCAGAAGGAATTAAAGATCTGGAAAATGTGGTGGTTGCCAATAAAAATGGTTCGTCAATTTTAGTTAGAAATGTTGCCGAAGTTCGAGAGGGAATATCATTACGATACGGTGCAGCTACAAAAGACGGAAAAGGTGAAATCGTTTGTGGTTTAGCATTAATGCTCAAAGGTGAAAACTCAAGTGCTGTTGTGGATCGGATTAACGAAAAAATGATCCAAATCAACAAAACTTTACCTGAAGGGGTTGTTGCCGAAGCTTTTATCGACAGAGGAAAATTAGTCGATAGTGCCATTGGAACAGTCTCTAAAAATTTACTAGAAGGAGCCTTAATCGTGATTTTTGTACTGATCTTATTTCTTGGAAATCTTCGTGCCGGATTAATTGTTGCTTCGGTAATTCCATTAGCAATGCTTTTTGCAGTGATACTGATGAATTATTTTGGCGTAAGCGGAAACCTAATGAGTTTGGGTGCCATCGATTTTGGAATTATTGTCGACGGTGCGGTAATCATTGTCGAAGCAACGATGCATCACTTACAAAAACTCAATAGGCAAAAGACGTTAACGCAATCAGAAATGGATAGCGAAGTATTTAAATCAGCATCCAAGATTAGAAATAGTGCTGCTTTTGGGGAGATAATCATCTTAATTGTGTACTTGCCCATTTTAGCATTAGTAGGAACCGAAGGAAAAATGTTCCGACCAATGGCAATGACCGTAGGCTTTGCTGTCATTGGAGCATTTATTTTGTCATTGACTTATGTTCCTATGATGAGTGCATTGTTTTTATCAAAAAATACAGAACACAAACCTAATTTTAGTGATCGAATGATGGCTTGGTTCGAAAAAATATATACGCCATTTTTAGAAAGTGCTTTACGTTTTAAGAAAGCGGTATTGGCCTTTACCATAGTAATTTTTGTTTTTGCCATCATCGTTTTTCAAAATATGGGAGGTGAATTTATCCCAACCATCGAAGAAGGCGATTTAGCCATCAATGCAACCATTATGACTGGAAGTTCGCTTTCGCAAATGGTAAAAACAACTACGGAATACGAAAAAATCCTAAAAGGAAAATTCCCGGAAATAAAAACTATAGTTACCAAAATTGGTTCTGGAGAAATCCCAACTGATCCGATGCCTATCGAAAGTGGCGATTTAATTATTGTACTTAAAGACAAAAACGATTGGACTGGTGATTATGACAATTGGGAAGATTTAGCCAATGCTATGAAAGAAGAAATGGAAGCCATCCCAGGCGCTAATATCGAAATTTCGCAACCTATACAAATGCGTTTCAACGAATTAATGACAGGAAGCAGAAGCGATATTGCTATCAAGATTTTTGGAGATGATTTAGATGTTTTAGATGCAAAAGCAACAGAATTAATTTCAAAAGTAAACAGCATAGAAGGCATTGGCGATTTAAAGGCCGATAAAGTAACGGGGTTGCCTCAAATAACGATAAAATATGATTACAATAAAATTGCCTTGTATGGTTTGAATATTACAGATATCAACCAAATTATTCGTTCCTCATTTGCTGGTGAAAGTGCGGGCAAAATTTACGAAGACAGCAAGCGATTTGACGTAGTTGTTCGAATGGATGCTGCCAATAGATCAGACATTACTGATGTAAGCAATTTATTTATTCCATTACCAAACGGGCAACAAGTGCCACTTTCACAAGTTGCAAATGTGGCTTTCGAACAAGGCCCAGTACAAGTTTCTCGTGAAAATGGAAAACGTAGAATTACCGTTGGTTTGAACGTGCGCGGTCGCGATATTAAAAGTGTAGTAGAAGAAATTCAAGCAAAACTGGATAAAGATTTTAAACTTCCGGCAGGTTATTATGTTACTTATGGTGGTCAATTTGAAAACTTGATTGAAGCAACAAAAAGACTCTCAGTAGCCTTGCCTATTGCTCTGGGATTAATTTTAGTATTGTTGTTTTTTACCTTCAATAGTATGAAACAAGCAGCATTGATTTTTACAGCTATTCCGTTATCAGCCATTGGAGGCGTATTTGCTTTGTGGTTGCGAGGTATGCCTTTTAGTATTTCGGCAGGAATTGGCTTTATTGCTTTGTTTGGTATCGCAGTTTTAAACGGAATTGTATTGATTTCTTATTTCAATCAACTCAAAGCCGAAGGAATAACCGACCCATTACAACGGGTTTTAATAGGAACAAAAACAAGATTACGCCCCGTTTTAATGACTGCTGCTGTTGCATCATTAGGATTTTTACCAATGGCATTATCAACCAGCGGTGGTGCCGAAGTCCAAAAACCATTAGCAACAGTTGTTATTGGCGGATTATTCTCGGCAACCTTGCTAACGCTAATCGTTTTACCAATTTTATATTTACTCTTTGAAAAAGGAATTAGAAGAAGAAAAAAAATGACAACACCAATAGTAACAATGATTGCTTTATTGATAAGTAGTTTTTCGTTTGCCCAAAGTGGTCAACCTATAACACTACAAAAAGCAATAGAAATGGCAAAAACCAATAACATTGATTTGAAAATTGCTACTAAAGAAATTGAAAAACAAACTGTTCTCAAGAAGACCGCTTTTCAGATAGATCCATTGCAAGTACAGTATCAAGGAGGGCAATTCAATAGTATCGATTACGACCACAATGTTTCAGTGCAACAATACTTTCCCATCGGTCGAATTACAAAAGCCAATAGACAATTGCAGGAAGAATTGGTAAAACTTGCCGAAAAACGAAAAGCACTATCCGAATATGAAATTGAAAAAGCAGTTACCATAGCGTATTATCAGTATTTGTATGGCATTTCTATTCAAAAACTAAATATGGATTTGTTAGAAATTTATTCCAAATTCCTTAAAAACGCAGAACTTCGTTTTGAAACTGGCGAAAGCGGAAATATCGAAGTCATTAGTGCCAAAGCAAAGTCTAAAGAAATTGAAACGCAAAAAGTACAACTCGAATATGACTTGGCAATTTATCAAAAACAATTGCAATATTTCATTCAAACCGAGGAGAATATTGTACCTGATACTGCTACACCAATGAAGTTTGCGATGCTAATGAATGATAACAAATCAAAAGTGGAAACGTTAGTAACCGATTACTACACACAACAAATTTCGGTATATCAAAAAGAAGCCAATACCTTCAAAGCATTGCGTACACCAAAGTTAGGATTGGGTTATTTTGCCCAAACAATTGATACAAAATCATTATTTCAAGGATTTACAGCTGGATTGCAAATTCCTTTATTTGGTGGGGTAAATACCGCTAGAGCAAAAGCATCGGAAATTAGTATTTCACAATCTCAATTGGAATTGGAGAAAAATAAATTGACTTTAAAATTGCAAATGCAAGAATTAAAAAACGATTTCGATAAGCAAAATAAAGCTTTAGCATATTACCAAAATGAAGGGTTGCAATATGCGGAACAAATCATAACAACGGCTCAAAAAAGTTATGCTAATGGTGATATGAGTTATTGGTCTTATATCAGTTTTTTAAACCAAGCCATTGATATTAAAAAGCAGAATGCCGAAGCCACAAATGCATACAATCAAAGTGCTATTCAGTTGCAATTCCCATCCATTTCTAACAAATAAAATTTCTAAAAATGAAAAATATATTTATAAAATCAAATCATAAACTGGTTTTTTTCTTTAACCTCTCTATTCTATTTTCTATCCTCTTTGTGCTGTTTTCTTGTGGCGAAAAGAAAACCGAAGAAGCTGGTCACGAAGAAGAAAAATCAGAAAACGAAGTAGCATTAACCGCTGCACAATTCAAAACTGTTGGCGTTGAAACAGGGACAATAGAAAATCGAAACTTGAATTTAGTAATCAAAGCCAATGGGTACACTACAGTTCCACCACAAAACATGGCAAACATTTCTACCTTAATTGGGGGAACGGTTAAAGATATTTTTGTATTAGAAGGTACTTTTGTAAATAAAGGAAAAGTTTTGGCAACCATTCAAAACTTGGATGTTGTCGAAATGCAGGAAGATTATAGCTCAGCTATTGCCAATATTGAATATTTACAATTAGAATTCAATCGCCAAAAAAAACTGAGTGACGAAAATGTAAATCCGAGAAAAGTATTCCAAGAAGTAAAAGCAAAATTAGCGGTTGAAAGAGCCAGAGCACAAGCTGCCAAAAACAAATTGCAAGCATTAAATATGAGTACCAATGGTGCTAGTTTAGTGCCAATTGTTTCACCAATTTCAGGTTATGTTGGAAAAATCAGCATCGCAAAAGGCGCCTTTGCAGAAACGGGAGTACTCCTTTTTGAAGTGGTTGATAACAGCCAAATGCACTTGGACTTAAATGTGTATGAAAAAGATTTAGGTTCAATTTCAGTAGGTCAGGAAGTAGATTTTGTTCTAACCAACCAATCGAATAAATCAATCAAAGGAAAAATATTTGGAATTAATAAATCGTTTTCTAACGAAAGCAAAACGGTAGCGGTTCACGCCAAAATTAATACCGAAGATGCCAAGGGCTTGATTTCTGGTATGTATGTTTCTGCAAACATTAATATTACTAATGCTACCGTTCCAGCTTTGCCTAAAGACGCCGTTGTAAAAAACGGAGATAAATATTTTGTTTATGTGCAACAAGTGCATCAGGATAAAGTAACTGGTAAAAAGGCGGAAGCTCACTTACATAAAGAGGACGAAGCACATTCTGAAGAGGCTGTTGGAGAAGAAGAAGGACATAATGAAGTTCTTTTCAAAGCGATAGAAGTTATACCCGGAACAACCGATCTAGGGTACACTGAAGTTAAATTTTTAGAAAAAATTCCTGCTGATGCTAAAATTGTCGTAAAAGGAGCGTTCTATCTCTTGTCAGCCATGAAAGGTGGTGGCAGTCACGACCATTAAAAAAATGAACACTAATTAAGATAAAAAAAACCTGCTGGATGTAGCTACATAAGAATACTACATCTGACAGTTTATAAACATTTAAATGCGTACTATAGATGATGAATCAAAATAAGATACCGTACTTGTTAGTATTTATCTTTACGTTGTTAAGTTGTACAAACGTATTCGCTCACGGAGTTGATGATAATACAAAAGTTTTTTTGATGGATAATAATGGGGCTGCTTTTATGCCTTTTTTATACATTGGTGCCAAACACATGCTGACAGGTTATGATCATTTGCTGTTTTTAGTAGGAGTAATTTTCTTTCTCTACAAGCCAAAAGAAGTATTGCTTTATGTAAGTTTCTTTACCATAGGTCATAGTATAACCTTATTATTGGGTGTATTACTCAATTTTCAAGTAAATGCTTATTTAATTGATGCTGTAATTGCATTGTCAATTGTATATAAAGGTTTTGATAATTTAAGAGGATTTAAAAAAATATTTAATTTCCAACCCAATACAAAAATGGCAGTACTCCTTTTTGGTTTGTTTCACGGTTTAGGATTGGCTACTAAATTACAGGAGTTTAATTTTGATAAAGGAAATTTGTTTACCAACTTAATCGGTTTTAATATCGGTGTGGAACTTGGACAGTTTATAGCACTTCTGTTTGTACTTATTCTGATCAGTGTTTGGAGAAAATACAGTTCATTTTCTCGTTTTTCTACTATTACTAATACTGCCCTAATGATAACTGGTTTTGTTTTAATGGCTTTTCAACTTTCAGGTTACTTCAATTCTTAAATAAAATTAAAATGACAAATAATAATTCGCAACCCAACCTCACATCGTCACAAATAATTAAAGCAACTGTTATTGCTTTGGCAACTTCATTTGTTATTACAATAGTTGCTGTTCTACCCGCTGAATATGGAAAAGATTACACTGGTTTAGGTAAAATGTTAGGTTTTTCCCGCTTACATCAAAACGATGATGAAGTTGAAAAAAAAATGGCTAAAAATGAAGCAATACCACCCATTTTTAAAGAGCTCACACTTAATAATGTAGGTTCGGAACCCGCAGAACAAAAACCCAATGAAGCTAATAATCCCCCTCCTGTAAAACAATTTGAAAATAGAAAAGACAGTATAAAAATCACTGTTCCTGCCGGTAAAGGATTAGAATATAAAATAGCTGTTTTAAAATATGGACAGGTAAAATATGCTTGGAAAACCAACAACGGCATTCTTTTCGTTGACTTACACGGGGATGTAAAATCTACAGACACAAAATCCGGTTATTTTGAAAGCTACACCGTTGCCAATTCTAATAATATGGCAGGATCTTTTATTGCACCATATGAAGGGAAACACGGTTGGTATTTTAAAAATAAATCCCATCAAGACATAGAAGTAAATATAAGTTTAACAGGTCAATATCAATTGATAAACAAGTAATAAAAATGAAATCAAAGATTCACGAAAACCAAAAAAAAATAAAAATTATGAGTAAAAAATCAATCGTAATGATGGCATTGGCTATCGTAACTTTAACAGTAGTTTCTTGTGGGAAAAAAGAAAATAAAGAAGCTACAAAAGAACTGGAAGGCCGCGACCACAAAAAAGGAGAAGCTCATCAATTAGCATACGTTTGTCCAATGGATTGTGAAAAAGGAAAAACTTATGATGCATCTGGGAAATGCTCCGTTTGTCAAATGGATTTAATTGTACAAAAACGTAAAGAAGGTGACGGTCACGACCATTCTAAAAAAGAAACAAAATCTGTAGAGGAAATAGAGCATGGACATTCTCACGGAGAAGAAGGGCATGGTCATTAATAAAAAAACAGCTTAATCTTATTTCAAAATGAAAAATTTAAAATTCAACTCTAAATTGGTAATAATCATAATGATTATTCTATTTTCAATCACTTCATCATTCGCACAAGAAAAAAAGACCAATGGGAAAGCGGTTATAAAAACAGTTTTAAACTGTGCCCATTGCAAAGAATGTGAAACCTGTGGACTAAAATTTAAAACAGAAATGTTAAAAATTAACGGAGTGAAAATGTACACTCTTGATGATAAAGCAATGGCATTTACAGTATATTTTAATCCTAAAAAAACAGATTTAGAAGCTATAAAAGTTGGTATTTCAAAACTGGGTTATGATGCTGATGATGTAAAAGCAGATCCATCAAGCTTCGCAAAATTAGATAATTGTTGTAAAGGACTGAAATAATGGACCAAAACAAACAACATTGGGAAAATGTATTTAGTACCAAATCCCCTAATGAAGTAAGTTGGACACAGGACTATCCTACCACTTCTATGAATTATTTAGAAAATTTAAACCTATCAAAAACTGCCAATATTATTGATGTTGGCGGTGGTGATAGCAATTTGATAGATGCTTTATTAGAAAAAGGATATCAAAATATTTGGGTTTTAGATATTTCAGAAGCAGCGTTAGAGAGAGCAAAAAATAGGTTAGGTGATAAAGCTAATAAGGTCCATTGGATTGTTTCAGATATAACCGCATTTAATACAGCTATTAAATTTGATTTTTGGCACGACAGGGCAGTTTTTCATTTTCTGACTGATGCGATAAGTATTGAAAAATATGTAACATTAGTGGGGAAATCAATCGCTGAGAATGGCAATTTCTTATTAGGAACTTTTTCAGAAAATGGTCCTTTAAAATGTAGTGGATTAGAAATAAAACAATATTCTGAAAACGCTATGAAGAATACGTTTAAAGAAAAATTTAATACTGTAAAATGTTTTACAGAGAATCATTTGACTCCTTTTGAAACAATACAAAATTTTCAGTTTTGTGGATTTAAGAAA
>JAYVGE010000102.1:0-12156 GCA_043772515.1 Flavobacterium sp.
TGTCTTAAAAATATTTAGTCGGTTAGTAGTGAAAAAATATAAAAATGCCAGAAAACAAAGAAATAGAGTTAAGAAGTGAAGAAGTACAGGATATACTCACCCGTGTCCCACATTGGATGATCCGTTGGGGCACGGTTTTAATTTTTGGAATTATTCTGATGCTTCTTTTTACATCGTGGTTTATTAAATACCCAGATGTTATCACAGCAGAAGTTGTCATCACGACAAACATCCCGCCCGAAAAGTTGGTAGCCAAAACTTCTGGAAAAATTGAAGCTGTTTTAATAACAGACAAGACCAGAGTTAAAGTAAACACACCATTAGCAATAATTGAAAATGTGGCTAATTATAGGGACGTGTTTTTATTGAAAAGTATCATTGACACCATAAACATCAATGCTAAAAATAATCATTTCCCTTTCGAATTATTGGAAAATAAGCAGTTAGGCGATATTGAAAGTGCTTTTTCGATTTTCCAAAAAGACTGTATAGCAAATAAGCTCAATACGGATTTACACCCTTTTCAAATCGAAAATAGGGCGCAGCTTTCAGAAAGTGTGCAGATTAGAGAGCGTCTAAGTCTTTTACAACAGCAAAAAAGTATCAATGAATCGGAATTATTGCTTCAAAAAAATGATATGAATCGATTTGAAACGCTGTTTAATAAAGGAGTTGTGTCGGCACAAGATTTTGAAAATAAAAAACTAGGATACCTTCAAGCCCAAAAGAATTACAAAAGTCTATTGAGCAGTATTTCGCAATTAAAGTCATCCTTGATTGATAATAACAGAAACAGTGAAGGAACGAGAATCAGCGGCACTAAAGAAGAAGTTAATTTGGAAGGGAATAGAATGCAGTCTTTTTATCAATTGAGAAAAGTAATAAAAGATTGGGAATTGGCTTATGTGCTGAAATCATCTATTGAAGGACAAGTTACCTTTTTGCAAGTTTGGACGGAGAACCAGACCATAACTGCTGGTGACAATGTGTTCTCTATAATTCCAGTCGTGGAAATGGGGTATGTGGGTAAAGTAAAAGCCTTGGCTCAAAATTCAGGAAAGATTAGAGTGGGTCAAAGAGTCAATATTCGTTTGGTAAATTTCCCTGATAGAGAATTTGGAGTGCTAAGTGGTAAAGTGAAAAATATTTCGCTTGTTCCTGACAAGGAGGGTAACTTACTATTGGATATTTCGCTTCCAAGAAACTTGAAAACAAATTATAATAAGGTCATTCCTTTTCAACGGGAAATGAAAGGTTCCGCCGAAATTGTTACAGAAGATTTGCGTTTAATAGAACGACTGTTGTATCAGTTTAGATATGTTTTTAAGAGGTAATTCGCTCTATTTAAGAACATAAAAGACCCGAGAATAAATAGAAAAAACAGCATTATTTAACTGATATTATCAGTTTAGTAGTTATCGGAATTATGGCAATGCTGTTAAAAATTTTGCACAAGCTCAAAAAATAGCTCTTAACTTGTTGAAAAAGGAAAATTCAACCAAATTAAGTGTCGAAGCAAAAAGATTAAAAGCAGCTTGGGATAATGATTTTTTCCTTAAAATAATGAATTTTTTATGCGTTTGACCTAGTGCATTACTGAATACAGCCCTATAAACTATTTTTTCTTAGGAGTTGTAACCATAAAATCCTTTAAATAATATGGTTCAAAATAAGCGACATCAACCGTGTCGCTTTTTTGGTATTTATCGAAACTTAAAATACTCATTTCGTTAGCAGACGGATAAAGGATTGTTTCTAAAAAAACAAAATTGTCTTTGATTAAAACCGTTTTTACTTTTTCGGAACAATCTCCGACAAAATACAGCGTTTCTTCGAAATTACTAAAAGAATCCTCCTCGATAATTTCGGCCTGAACGACTCTTTTCTTTTCAAAATTAGAGTCAAAAATAGCACTATAGACTTCCATTCTTCTGGCATCAATCATAGGAACAATAAAACCGTCCGAAATACGTACTTGCGAAGCTAATGTTTGCAAAGTATCTACAGCTATTAAAGGAATATTCAATGCAAAACACAAACCTTTGGCGGCCGAAACCCCGATCCGCAATCCAGTATAAGAACCAGGCCCTTGGCTTACCGCCACCGCTACTAAATCGCCAAAAATAATTCCTGCTTCGGCAATAACTTCTTCGATAAAAACATGCAATCGTTCGGCATGAGAGTAGCCTTCTTCAGCAATTTCTTTACAAATTAAAGTCTTTCCTTCTTTTGCAAGAGCAACAGAACAATTTTTGGTAGCGGTTTCTATGTTAAGAATGTATGACACTTTTTAGATTTTAGATTTTAGATTTTAGATTTTAGATTTTAGATTTCAACTTAAAGAAATCTAAAATAACATGAAATAAAAAACCCAAACAATTCATAAGATTGCAAATTTACACCGAATTTTGAAATATACTTTTATAAAAAAGGAAAACACATCATGAATATTCTTGACGTGTTTTCCCTTTTATAACCATATAATGCAACTTGACCGATTTTTATGGAGCGTATTCCTAAAAACCCGAGCCCTATTTCTTATCCTCAGATTTACCTTTTTCTTTTTTGGTAGTTACTTTATCTCCAGAATTAAGCTCCTTAGAAACGGTTGAGTACGGTCCCGTAATTACTACATCTCCTTTTTTCAGTCCCGACAAAACCTCGATATTGGTATCGTCTTGAATTCCTGTTTTTATGATTTTTATTTTTGCTTTATTCCCCACTTTTACAAAAACACATTCTAATTTTTTGTCGCTTTTTGTCGTTGCTTTTTTAGACTCCTTCTCCAGTTCTTCCATTTTATCGCCCTTTACTGTAGCAGTATCTGTTTTTACGACCACCGAACTTATGGGCACCGTTAGTACATTTTTCTTGGTTTTTGTAATTATATCAACCGTAGCAGTCATTCCTGGTCTAAAAGGCGAATAGGTAACGGGTTTTCCTTCCAAAAGATCTTGGTACGATTCTTTTAAAATTCGTACTTTAACTTTAAAATTAGTTACTTGATCTGCTGTCAAAGTCGTATTGGCCGAATTTGAAATACTAGTAACAATCCCTTTAAATTGTTTTTTTAAGTAGGCATCTACTTCTACATTGGCTTGATCCCCCACTTTTATCTTAACAATATCGTTTTCATTTACATCTACAATAACTTCCATATTGTTTAAGTTGGCAACACGCAATATTTCTGTTCCTGCCATTTGTTGTGTTCCCAAAACGCGCTCTCCTAGCTCTACATTAAGAACAGAAACTGTTCCGTCGGCTGGCGAATAAATTAAGGTACGTCCTAAATTGTCCTTGGCTTCGCTTACCGTCGCCACAGCACTTTGTACATTAAAATAGGCGGTTTGTTTTCCCGCTTTTGCTACTTCAAAAGAGGCTACAGTCTTATCCCAATCCGATTTGGAAATAATTCCTTTGTTGTACAAGGTTTTATTTCGGTCGTAATTGGATTTTGATTCCTTGAAAGAAGCATCTGCTTGTTGCAAACTGGATTTTGACCCAGACAAACCAGCAACAGTTCTGTTGAGACCCGAAGTATACAAATCGGGGTTAATCTTAACCAACAACTCCCCTTTTTTTACAACTTGACCTTCTTTTATAGGCAAAGCAATAATTTCTCCAGAAACCATTGACGCAATTTTAACTTCAATTTCGGGCTGAATTTTACCCGTTGCCGAAACCGTTTCGATAATAGTTCCTGTCGCAATATTTACAATTTCAATAGACTTACCTTCCTCTTTACCTCCAATAACACCTGCTTTTGAGAGACCAATTAAAGCTACAATTACTACTACTGCACCTCCAACTAAGAAATAGATTGTTTTTTTTGACATCATAATTTAATTTTTTATAATTGGAATTCCAAAGTAGAATTCTAGGATTTTTATTTTGAAAATATAATCGTACTTGGTCCTCAACACTTCCGATTGTGCATTGGTCAATAAGGTTTGGGACTGATTAAAATCGAAAGAATTCATTAAACCAACCGCATATTTTTCTTTGGCATAATCATACGCTCCTTGTCGAGCCTCCAATGCCGTAACCGAAGCTTCATAAGCATTCAGCGCACCTTTGGCGTCTGTAAATGCCGTAAAAACATTGCGTTGCAAATCTAAATCTTGTTGCTCTACGGCGATTTTTGTTTTTTCTAAACTAACTTTAGAACGCTCTACATTGTTTCTAGCTGAAAATCCATTAAATATAGGAATCGTTAATTGAACTCCAAAGGAATGTCCTTTGTTATCGTTAAACTGATCAAAAATAGGCGCTGACTTTCCTAATATTGGTAGGAAGTTAGGACTCAATACATTTTGATTTGTTCCTTCTACGGTACCTATCACAGATGTCGGATCGGCAGCATTCAAGCTTTTCCCTATTTTTCTATCTGAATATCCCGCTCTGGTACTAAAGCCATAAAAACCAGACAAAGTAGGTTGAAAACTTCCTTTTGCAATAGCGACCTCTTTTATTGCGATTTCTAAATTGGTTCGAGCAATTTTTAGTTCTGTCCTGCCTTCCTTGGCTTTATCATAAATAGACGTTGGTGTTTGTGACAAAATTTTATTCTCATCTTTGGCATTCGTATCATCAATTACATCAAAATCGTCAAACTCTTTTAACTGTAACAACTGAGCCAAACTTAATTTAGAGATCAACAAACTATTTTCGGCAGCAATTACTTTTTGTCCGTCTGAAGCCAAAGTTGCCTTTATGTCTAACAAATCCCCACGCGGAATCGTTCCTGCATTTACCAATTCTTGCGAACGGTTGTGTTGTTTCTGATTGATTGCCAATTGTTCCTTTTGTACCTTTAAATTTTCTTTATTAAAAAGCACTTGCAAAAAAGCATTGGCAACATTTAGCGCGACATCCTCCTGCATTTTTAGCAATTGGTATTTGGCGGCAACTATCGAGAGATTGGCTTTACGAAGGGTGTTTTGGTTTTGCATTCCTTTGTAAATATCTACTCCTACATTTAAACCCGCAGAAGTAAACTGCGTCGTTTGGTTTTGCAAAAGTCCTGTTGTAATATCTTGATTCAAACCAATATTCCAAGAGTGAGATGCGTTGGCATTTACCGTAGGAAAAAAACTTCCCATTGCCCCTTTTTTGTTAATGATTGCCGTTTTAGAATCTAATTCGGTCTGTTTAATCGAAATATTATTTTGTATGGCGTACTTAACGCATTCTTCAAGAGTCCATTTTTTGGATTGTGCTTGCGAAGACAAACCAAATAGAACCATAAAAAAGAGACTAAAACAACTATTTTTTTTCATATGTAAATACTATTTATTTTTTAAAGGAATATGGAATTCGCATATATATTCATTCGTGTTTGTATCGAATTTCCGTTATGCTCATTTCATAAATTCCGAATAAAAGTGCAGCAAAGCAACTACACAAATTTAACATTTTTTTTAAATTACCTTACTTTCAATAGCCTCCTATTTGCTTTCTGTTTCGGTCACTAGTCCCTGATTCCATACTTTTATTTTATCCGTAGCTTTTACGCCCCTTTTTACTTGTACATAAATCCCATCACTAACTCCTAAAACAATGTCTTTACGTACAAATTTTTGACTAGCAGTTTCTATCTCCACATAAGGCTTTTGAGTTTTTTTGTCGAATTGAATTAAAGATTCTTTAATAGCCAAAACTTTATTGGCTTTTTCTAGAATAATCGAAGCGTTGGCGCTCAGACCTGCTCTAATAAAAGTGGCGTCACTATTGCCCAAGGAAGCTTTTATTTCGAATTGAATTGCTCCATTTTCGGTTTTGCCTTTGGGAGCAATGTATTGTAAAACGGCATCAAATTTTTTGTTTTCAATCGCACCAACGGTAATTTCGATTGGCAGTTTTTCTTTTATTTTACCTACTTCAGATTCGTCTATTTTTCCTACGAATATCATTTTACCTACATCGGCTACGCTAGCAATGGTTGTTCCTTCATTAAAATTATTACTCTCTATAACTTGATTTCCTACTTTTACAGGAACATCGAGTACCATACCATTTACTGTAGAACGAATCTGGGTGTTGGCATAATTCCCTAGTCCAGTGGTAGTACCTGTTTTGGCAATATCAAAACTTCGTCTCGAGGCGTTGTAATTTTGTTTTGCTTGTTTGTATGCCAATTGCGCTACATCAAAATCATTGGCAGAAATAACCCCTTTATCAAACAAGGTTTTTTGTCTTTGAAACATTTTTTCTTGATTGTCTAATTCGATTTTGGTACTTTGTACCTGATTCTGGGTGGTACTCAAATTAGAAACATTGGCTACCACTTTTATCTTAGCAATTAAATCTCCAGCTTTAATTTTTTCTCCAGCTTTGATGTACACTTCTTCAATAATTCCAGAAATGTTTGGCTTGATGAGTACTTCTTCAGCTGGAACTATATTTCCTGTTGCAATAGTTGTTTTTACAATGGTTTTGATTTCTGCTTTATTGGTTTCAAAAACCACAGGAGATTCTTGATTCTTTGCATACAAGTAGTATAAAGCCCCGAAAAAAACGAGTGCAATTAGAATTAAAACGGTTACGGTTATTCCTTTTTTCATGATTATTATAGTTGATCGATTATTTTTTATCTTTTTAAAATGTGCCTTTTAATACCCTTCTTTTTGAAGGCTTATTCTGTTCGTAATGCATCTACAGGTTTTACATTTATGGCAGTTTGAGCCGGAATTAAACCCGCCAATAAACCCGAAACTATTAGTATCAACAAAGCGATAAATACCACCGACAGATCGACACTAGGATTGGCAAACATCATTCCCTCACTTGGCATAGTATCTAAAATCATATTTAGAATCGCCAACAAACCTGTTGCTATTGCGATACCGAACATTCCTGCAATGATCGTTAGAAAAATAGCTTCTGAGAGAATTTGCGAACGAATTGCTGCTGGTGTTGCTCCCAAAGCTCTTCGGATTCCGATTTCTTTGGTACGCTCTTTTACAACAATAAGCATAATATTCGAAATTCCGATAACACCCGAAAGCAAAACTAATGTTCCTACAAAATAGGCGATAAATTTTAAAATCATAAACAATCCTTGCACCTTACTGAACTCCTTAAACAAATCGAAATTACCAATCGCTCTATCATCTTTGGGATGAATGGAATGCCTTTCTTTCATAAAATCTAAAATCTTAGGATTCAGTTTTGTAATCGAAGCATTGTCATTTGCCGTAATCGCCATCCAACCCACTATATCCCCAAAATTGAAGGCTTGTTGAAAAGTAGTAAAGGGTATAAAAATATTTTTTTGTGCCGATTCGGCATTACCGTTATTGTTGGATTTTGAATTGTAAACGCCCACTACCATAAAATTAATTCCGTTTACTTTGATGTAAGTTCCTACAACTTCTTCAGCATTTTTATACAATTCACTAATCACGCCTTGCCCAACTATCGCGACTTTTCGTTTCAAGAGAATGTCCTGTTGGTTTACAAAACGTCCTTTTATAATGTCCATTTGCTCTTGCTTAATCAATTCTGGATAATCTCCGTAAATGGTAAACGCACCTGTTTTTGTACCTCGAACAACATTGGTCGAACCATTATTATCTCCTAATTGATTGCGCGGAGAAACATACAACAAATCTGGAAAATGATTTTTTAGAGCCTGAACATCTTTGTTCTTAAAATCGAATTGTCTAGTTCTAGGTAATCCTTTGTAGGGTTTTGAAGTAGCCTGTGACCACATAAACATGGTATTGGTAGCAATGCCATCAAATCCTTTCTTCACACCGTTTTCTAAACCATTTGATGCTGCAAGTAATATCACCAAAATAAATATTCCCCAAAAAACCCCAAAAGCGGTCAGCATTGTCCGGAACACATTGGCCGTCAAGGCTTCTAAAATTTCATTCCAATTATCTCTATCCAACATAATTATTCGTCTCTAAGTGCTACAATGGGTTTTATTTTTGCTGCTCTGTATGCCGGAAAAAAACCAGCCAATGCTCCTGCAAATACCAACAACACTAGGGTGGTCAAAGCAAGATTAAAATCGACTTCTGGATTCAAAAAATAATCACTCTTTACCTGTGGTCCAACCAATTCTAAAAGCAACAAACTCGTTAGCAAGCCAACAAATCCAGCTATTGTGGTAATAAAAATAGATTCATGCAAAATCATTGCGATGATAGAAATAGGGGAAGCTCCGAGTGCTTTTCGAATACCAATTTCTTTGGTTCGTTCTTTTACTATAATAAGCATAATGTTGCTCACGCCCACTACACCCGCGATTATTGTACAGATTCCTACCCACCAGAAAAACAATTTGATGTAAAGATTCAAGTCATAAAACTGTTTGACATTTTTTATAGAATTATTAACCTCTATGCCGCTTTCGTCATCTGGTGCAATGGTGTTTTTACTTTTCAACAAGCGACTTAACTCTTCTGTAAACTTGGTAGATTGTGCCAATGCTTCTTCGTACGTTTCTTTTTTGACTAGCGTAAAATCCAAATTACTAATTTTATCTCCTACTCCAAAGGCTTTCTGTGTGGTGGTTAAGGGCAGATAAACTCTAGTTTCTTCCCTTTCTCCTGCAGGATCTGTAAAAACGCCAACGACTTTAAAATTGATATTATTAATGACAATTTGTTCTCCGATAGGATTTTTATCTTTAAATAAATCCAACTTTACTTTTTGTCCAATAACCGTTACTTTTTCGCTATTATTGATGTCTCGGTCATTAATAAATCTCCCTTGCACAACCGTTGCATTTTCGACCGTTTGATAATCGGGATAAACTCCTATATACCTATAATTTCCCGTTTCTTTACCATAAACGATAACTCCATTCCAAAAAATATAGTTCGCCGATTTTATGTTTAATTGATTTTCGAATTTCTGAACAGAAACATCGTAATCGCTATTTCTAAATTGAATTTGTCTCCCCGGATTTAATCCTTTGTATTCTTTTGCCGTAGTACCAGACCAGATAGAAATTAATCCATCGGCATCGCGCTCAAACTGTTTCGCAATTCCGTTTTGAAGCCCTTTTCCAACACCCAAAAGAATCACCAAAATAAAAATTCCTGAAGCAACAGAAATTCCAGTAAGAAATGTTCTCAATTTGTTTTTGGCAATAGCCTCAAAAATTTCCTGCCAGCGTTCTACATTAAACATATTCTGAAGCTCTTACCTGTTCTACATATTTATCATCAATGATTAATCCGTCTTTTAAGACCACGTTTCTTTTGCACATTGCTGCAATATCAGGTTCGTGGGTTACAATCAGAATAGTTTTTCCTTCGTCATTAATCCCCTGGATCAACTCCATTACTTCGTAAGAAGTTTTGGTATCCAAAGCACCTGTAGGCTCATCGGCAAGTAACACTTTTGGGTTCGATGCCAAAGCTCTGGCAATCGCCACACGTTGCTTTTGCCCTCCAGAAAGTTCGTTTGGTAAATGATGAGAATGTGAAGCCAACCCTACTTTTTCGAGGTATTTCATTGCAATTAGATTACGAGCTTCTCTTTTTATCCCTTGATAATACAACGGTAAGGCAACATTGTCTAAAGCACTTTTGTAATTGATAAGATTGAAAGATTGAAAAACGAACCCTAAAAATTGATTTCGATATTTGGAAGCAATCGTTTCATTAAGATTTTTAATCGGTACATTGTCTAAAATATAATTCCCCGAATCGGCTTCATCAAGAATTCCTAAAATATTGAGTAAAGTCGATTTTCCCGAACCCGAAGACCCCATGATGGCAACCAACTCTCCTTCTTTTATGTTAAAATTAATTCCCTTTAGCACATGCAATTCGGAATTTCCCATTTTATACGATTTCTGCAAGTCATTAATTTTAATCATGGTTTTATTATTTTGAAACAATAGTAAGTAATTTCTAAATAAAATGGTGCTAAGAAAACGTTAACAATCTTATTCTCATTTAGTGATAAGACACCATTATTTTTAAAATGTTACAGTTAGCGTAAAAATAATCTTCGCAAACTCATTTTAAGTCAAATGCAAATAACAAAAGCAATGTTACCAAAAGACAATATCGCTTTATTATCGTGTAAACAACATCCTTAAACCAAACTCTGCTTATTCCATAAATCATAATATTTACCTTTTTCTTGCAGCAAATCGATATGATTTCCCGATTCGACAATGGTTCCGTTTTCCATTACCAAACTAGTATTGGCATTGGCAATAGTACTTAATCGATGCGCAATAACTATAACCGTTTTTCCTTGTGTTTTAAAATCATCAATAACATCTTTTACCAGCTGTTCCGATTTGGTATCCAAAGAAGAAGTGGCCTCATCCATCAATAAGACTTCAGGATTTTTGTATAATGCTCTGGCAATAGCGATGCGTTGTTTTTGTCCGCCAGAGAGCATTGCCTCATTTTCGCCTATTTGAGTTTCAAATCCATTGGGTAATTTCTCGACAAACTCCGTAATGCCTAATTGTTTGGATAAATCTAAAACACGCTGAATATTCGGAAAGGAATTGCCTAAGGCGATGTTCTCGATAATAGTACCCGAAAACAAATTGAGCTGTTGCGGAATGACACCAATCCCATTTCGCAAACTTTGATAATGGATAAATTGCGTATCATAATCCCCAATATAAATCTTACCTTCCTTTATGGGATACAAGTTCTGTAACAATGAAATTAAAGTAGTTTTTCCGCTTCCGCTTTCGCCAACAATAGCGGTGGTTTCGTTCTTTTTGAAAACGGCATTAAAGTTCTTAAAAACCTCTATCCTAGAACCATACCGAAAAGAAACGTTTTCAAATTTTATATCGCCAATATTTTCTCGTTTCAATTCGACTTTGTTTTCGGTTTCTTCACGTTCCAAATCCATTATTTCAAAAAGTCGGTCGGTTGCAATGAGTGCATTTTGAGCTGTTTTGTTCATTCCAATTAAAGACGCAACAGGCAAAGTAAAATAACCAATCAAGGCATAAAAAGAGAACAATTCTCCAGGTGTAATGGCTCTATCAATAACATAACCCGAACCAATCCACATTAAAACCACTGTAAAAATAGAAGCGAGAAATTGGGTTGAAGTCCCAGCAAAAATTCCATTCAAACCCGATTTATAAGTGGTAAATAACAATTTCACAAACTTATTTTCGGTTTTTAAATTCGAGAATTCTTCAATCCCAAATTCCTTTACCGTCCGAATATGAGTAACACTTTCGACCAATTGCGTTTGCAATTCGGCAGCGTTTTCCATAATAGTGCGCTCTACCTTTTTGTTAAATTTATTCAAAATAAAATAAATCAATCCGTAAAACGGAATCACAAGCAAAATCACTAAAGCCAATTTCCAGTAGTACGTAAACATCAAAGTAAAAGAAAAAACATCAATAAAAACATTGACAATCATATCGATAGCCACTTCGTTGATAAACGAACGGATTTTTACAGCATCGTTTATTCTAGAGGTAATTTCGCCGATTTGCATGGTATCAAAAAACCGTTGTGGCAAATGGAGTAAATGTTTATAGTAGCCCAAAATTAGCTTTGCATCGATTAACTGTCCCGTTTTCATGACAAAGACACTCTTTTTTGAACCGATGTACCCTTGGAGTAAAATAATACCAATCATAGAAACACTCAGTAAATTGAGCAATTTTCGATTCCCTTCGACCAAAACATAATCGGTTATTTTTTGGATATAAATAGACATTGCCAGTCCCAAAACCGTAAAAACAATAGCACCAACCAATGCTTGAATCAAGATCGTTTTGTGGGGTTGCACCAAATGCCAAAAGCGTTTTATGGGAGACACTTTTTCGTTATATTCTCTAAAATCATCATTTTGTGCAAAAAGAATTAACACGCCAGACCACATTTTCTGAAACTCTTCAAAAGTATAGCGCTCCATTTTTCCAAAGGCAGGATCCATCGCTTCGATTTTATCTTTACCAACCGAGTAGATTACTATGTAATGCTGCAATTGTTCTTTGATCACCACGTGGGCAATGGCAGGAAGGGGAATTTTATCGATGGCATCCATACCTCCTTTTACGCCTTTGGCGGTGAAGCCCATTTGTTCGGCAGCTTCAATAATTCCCAATACATTCGTGCCTCGTTTATCGGTATTAGCATACTGACGGATTCTGGCTATTGGGAGATTAACCTGGTAATGATTGCCAATAGATGC
>JAYVGE010000103.1:0-12152 GCA_043772515.1 Flavobacterium sp.
TTCTACGTTAAAAAATCTTTCAATAGCCCTGTTATCAAAGATTTTTTGCCTTGAAAAAGACCAAAATAACTTCGTCAAATTTTGTAGGGTTTATTTTAAAACCTTTACCAATTTTGTAAATCCTCAAAAATAAATTGTTTATTCTTTGTTAAGGATCGTTTTTTGGTTCGATTTTATAAAATCGGTTACCAAATATCCTATGAGTTTACCAATTAAGTGGTTGTTCTTTTCTTCGCCAAGATCTGGAGCTCCTTCGCAAATATGCAAATAGGTTGCATTTCTGTTATTGGCAAAATATGAAATAAACTGACGTAGTTCTTCGATCGAAAAACCGCTCAAAGTCATTGCGCTGCTAGCGATATTAGGTATTGCATCAAGGTCTATTTCAATTCCGAAAGGGTCATTTTTAATAAATTCTAATGCATTTTGCATTTCAATATTAAAATCTTTTTCTTTTCTTATTTTTACGCTATCGTAGGTGTTGTAACGAACTCGGTCTTCAATTTTTTTAATAATATCGAGAACACTTTTTGAGGTGTAATTTTCGTGTAATCCAAATATGAAATATTTTTTCAAAAAACCTTCTTCAAATGCATACGAAAAGCCATTGCCACTGTGGCGTCCCTCTAGAATTCTAAAATCAGAATGGGCATCAAAATTAATTGCATTTATAGATTTTCCTTTGGCAAGAGCTGCCCCTTTTATATTTCCGTAAGCATTATTGTGACCGCCACCAATTACGATTGGAGTTTTTCCGGCTTGAATTATCTTACATATAATATGTGAAACTTCTTTATCTATTTTAGTCACTAATTGGCTTAATTTTGAGCGATCATCAACATCATTAAAATCTAAATGCGCTACTTCTTTCATTTCTTCAGTGACATCCAACTGTCCTAAAACGAGTAATTGGCTGCCTTTGCAAAAACGATTGTGCTGAATATTGGCGATACTTTTTATGGCACTTTCCCATGCAGAAGCTGCTCCTGGTCGTCCGAAATTGGCGCGAACACCTATATCTTCTGGGATTCCGAACAAAACATATTGTGCGTGACATGTTTTTAAAAATGAAAGAACATCGGTGTCCTTTGGTATTGTAGCCATTTTTTCTCCAAATTTTATTTCCCCACTTCTGTGGTTTGTAATTTTTGCAAGATCAGAGATTGTAAATGGGATAAGCTTTTCCATATTATAAAAGTATATCTGTCAAAAATAATATAATTGTGTTAATAGATGGCTGTATTTTCAATTATATTGCTATTTTTGAAAAAAAAAAAATCAATTATATATATGGAAAATCAAAAAAGTAATTCAAGTTTAAAAGCAGTTGTTGCCGTTTTAGCAATCTTATTAATCGCAAGTTTAGTATATATTTTTAAGGTAACCTCTGAGGTTCAAACAACTCAAACAGAATTAAAATCGACTTTGACCGAAAAAGAGTTGGTTATGAAAGACCTAAAAGACCTAAAAGCAACGTATGATGCAGCTATTGCAGAAAACACTTCGATGTCTGAGGAATTAATACAAGAAAGAGATAAAGTGGTTAGTCTAATGGATGATTTGAATAAATCTAAAGGAGATGTGGCTTCGATGTCTAAATACAAAAATCAATTTCTTGCTTTACAAGGAAACATGAAGGTTTTGATAGCAGAGAATGACGTTTTGAAAAAGCAAAACACAACTCTAACAACACAACGGGATAGTACGGTAGTAGTTTTGGGAGAATCTAAAAGATTCAATGAAGTTCTTGTTGGACAAAACGAAGAATTATCAAAAAGAGTTGAAAAAGGTTCAAAATTAACTATTTTGAATATGAAAACGGCTGCTTACAAATTGAGAAGTTCGGGTAAACAAATTGCTACTGAAAAAGCAAGCAGAGCCGATGTTCTTAAAATAAGTTTTACAATAGCTGAAAATCACATTGCAAAATCTGGAGACAAAACCTATTACGTACAAGTAATCGACAGTAAAAATAATGTGTTAGGTGACAAGAAAATAGAAAATTTTGGGGATAAATCTTTGACTTATAGTTTTGTAACTAATGTTAAATACGAAAATAAAACAGTTGAAGTTTCTGAAGATTTAAGTGGTAAAGACTTTGCTAAAGGGACTTATTTTGTAAATGTATTTGACAAAGATGTAGTAGTTTCAAATACAAGTTTTACTTTGAAATAATAGATACAACTTTTATAATAAAAAAGAGGAGCATTTTTAGCTCCTCTTTTTTATGCAATAAATTTAGGTTTTTAAATTGCTTTGCCTTCGAGTAATACAGAATCTATGAGATTACTTGCAAAAGCATAAGGTAATTGGTAGTACGAAGGGATGGGTTTTGTAATAATGATATTGGCTTTTTTACCAACGGTTATACTTCCATGAGTTTCAGAAATCCCCATAGCATAAGCACCATTGATTGTGGCAGCATTTATGGCTTCTTCGGGAGTCATTTTCATTTTTATGCAAGCAGTCGCAACTACAAAATTCATGTTTCCAGAGGGTGTAGAGCCTGGATTGTAGTCGGTTGCCAATGCCAACGGAAGTCCAGCAGCAATCATCTCTCGAGCAGGCGTGTAAGGAATGCTCAAAAAATAAGAGCAGGACGGCAAAGCAACAGGCATTGTATCGGTTCCCTTTAAGGCTTCTATATCTTCGAGATGCATTACTTCGAGATGATCAACCGAAAGCGCATTGTATTTTATTCCCGCTTGAATTCCTCCGATAGAATTGAACTGATTGACATGTATTTTTGGAATTAAGCCCAAACGAATCCCAGCTTGCATAATTTGTTCTGTTTCTGCAACTGTAAAATAGCCCGTTTCGCAAAACACATCGATAAAATGAGCCAGTTTTTTTTTGGCAATTTCGGGGAGCATCACACCAATTAGTGTGTTTATGTAGCCTTTTCGGTCTTCTTTGTATGCTGATGGAATGGCGTGAGCACCAAGAAATGTAGCTTTTATGGTAATTGGGTAGTTTTGAGATAATTGCCGAATAACACGAAGCATTTTTAGCTCTCCATCAACGGTTAGTCCGTAACCCGATTTTATTTCGACTGCTCCAGTTCCTAATCGCATAACTTCTTCCAACCTTGCTTTCGATTGGCTGTAGATTTCTTCTTCGGTAGATTGGTTTAGTTTATGAGCAGAATTTAAGATTCCTCCACCTCGATTGGCAATTTCCTCATACGTCATTCCGTTGATGCGGTCAACAAATTCCTGTTCTCGATTACCTGCATATACAATATGGGTATGACTGTCACACCAAGTTGGCAAAACCATTTTTCCGGTTGCATCAATAATGGTGTCGGACTCGATTTTTGGCAAATTTTCCATGGAACCAAAATCGGCAATTAGATTGTCTTCGAGTATTAAAAAAGCATTTTTTATTGTCGGAAGGACGGCCATTTCAGTACCAGAAACTTTAGAAACAGATATTTCTCGAACCTGAAGTAGCTCTTTTATATTGATGATTGTTGTTGTCATTATTTTGTAAAATTTATTCGCTAACAGTTATTTCAAACATTTTATCCCAGTTTTTACCAGTTACAAAAATGGTTTTGGTTTTGGGATTATAGGCAATTCCGTTTAGAACGTCTGTATCTTGTAATTGTGTTACTTTTTTCTTTAGGTCAACAAGATTGATGATTGCTTCGACAGCTCCATTTTTTGGATTGATAATTGCGATAGCATCTTTTTGATAAATATTTCCATAGATTTTGCCATTAATCCATTCCAATTCGTTTACGGCCTTTATTTTTGTTTGATAGGAGTAAACATTTATATAATCGACTTCTTTAAGCGTTTTTGGGTCTATTTTCCAAATTTTTTCGGTTCCATCAGATTGGTATAAATAGGTTCCGTCATTAGCTAGACCCCAACCTTCGATATTTTTAAAATAAGAGAATGTTTTTTCTTTTTTAAAAGTATCTGCATTATAAACATAGCCTTCGTTGTTTTGCCATGTTAGTTGGTACACTTTATTGTTTAAAATAGTGATACCTTCTCCAAAATATTGATCAGCCAGTTCTACTTTTTTGTATGATTTCCCGGTTTTATAATCCGTTTTTCTTAAACTTGATATTCCCTTTTTTCCAGAGGGTCCCGAACCATTTCCGGTTCCTTCATAAAGTGTGTCACGGTAAAATTCTAATCCTTGTGTATAGGATTCAATATCGTGAGGATAAGTGTTTACAATGGTGTATTTTAATAATTTGGGTTGTACGTTCGAGACCAGCTCTATTCTTGCGGTAGTTTCGGAGTTATTTCCTTCGTAGTATACTAATGCTTTTAGATTCTGATAACCTAGTTTTTGATCTTTTAATTCAATTTTAAGTTGGTCAAGTCCTTTTTTTGAACCCACTTTTTTGTCGTTGATATAGTAGATAATACTGTCGACAGTTTTGGTGTTTGGATTGGAAACTTCCAGCGAAAGGATGTCTTGGGGGAGATAATATTCTTTGAAATTAGAATTATTAAAGGTAAATACGGTATTTTCTCCTTTTTTTGTGTCTCCACAATTCGTTACTAGGATTCCTAACAAAATGAAATATAGGATGTTATGTTTTTTCATGATTTGAAATTTTAATAAGGCAATATACAATGTTATTTTTAATCAATAAAGCTCTTGCAAAAATATAAAAAGTTTGTATATTTGCATCGGCAAGTCCTACACGATCTGCTCCTGCAAAATCCCCCAGGATGGGAACATAGCAAGGGTAAGTGGTTGAGCGATGCGATGTAGGTCGCTTGCCTTTTTTTTAAAATCTGAATTTTTTTCAGATTTTTCATTTTACAAAAGTAGTCTTCCTTCGGGAGGATTTTTTTATTTTTAGGCAATTCGAATTGAGATAAGAAATACAGTAATCAAAATTATAGAATAAGAACGATGGGTAAAGTAGTATTGATAACGGGAGGTTCGTCAGGAATAGGAAAGTCTATTGGAGAATATTTGTACAACAAGGGTTTTGTAGTTTATGGGACAAGTAGGAATCCAGATAGAATAACGAATTCTGTTTTTCCTCTTATTGCTTTGGATGTTAGAAATTCAGATTCCATTCAGGCGGCTGTTGCCAAAATAATAGCCATAACAGGTAGATTAGATATTGTCATTAATAATGCAGGTGTAGGTATAACGGGTCCATTAGAAGAAATTCCGACCAACGAAATTAGGAGTCATTTTGAAACCAATTTTTTTGGACCAATTGAGGTTATCAAAGCTGTTTTGCCACAAATGAGAGTCCAAAAATCGGGTTTAATTATTAATATTACTTCTATCGCAGGCTATATGGGATTGCCTTATCGTAGCATTTATTCGGCATCTAAAGGAGCACTCGAATTAATTACAGAAGCCTTACGTATGGAAGTAAAGTCGTTTGGTATTACAATTACCAACGTGGCACCAGGAGATTTTGCTACCAATATCGCTTCGGGACGTTTTCATGCACCATTAATCAAAGGTTCTTCTTATGAAATACCTTACGAAAAAACACTAAAACTGATGGATGAGCATGTGGACAGCGGTAGTAATCCTAATGAAATGGGGGAGGTTGTTTTTAAAATTATTCTATCGAAGGAACCAAAAATTCATTATAAGGTAGGTAATTTTATGCAAAAATTTTCGATTGTTTTAAAAAGAATTTTACCTGACAAAGTTTATGAAAAAATGCTGATGAATCATTATAAATTGTAATTTTGCACAGAATTTGCGTGAGGAGTTGCAATGAAAAATCCTTTTCCTTTTTTCTTTAAAAAGCAAAAGATTGTAATAAAAAAATACTCCGATTAGTTATCGGTATTGTGGTCACGCCCCAATTTTAAACACACAATTAAATATAAATAGGATATGAAATTTTTTATTGACACAGCTAATTTGGCTCAAATTAAGGAAGCACAAGCATTAGGCGTTTTAGACGGAGTAACGACTAATCCTACTTTGATGGCCAAAGAAGGAATTACAGGAAAAAATAGCATTTTGAAACATTATGTTGACATCTGTAATCTTGTTGATGGTGATGTAAGTGCCGAAGTAAACGCACTTGATTACGATGGAATGATTAAAGAAGGAGAGGAATTGGCTGATTTACACGAGCAGATAGTGGTAAAATTGCCAATGACTAAGGAAGGTGTTATGGCAGCCAAGTACTTTTCGGACAAAGGAATTAAAACCAATGTAACTTTGGTGTTTTCGGCCGGACAAGCTTTATTGGCTGCAAAAGCAGGAGCTACTTATGTTTCGCCTTTTATTGGTCGTTTAGATGATGTTTCTACAGATGGTTTGGCACTTATAGAAGAAATCCGTTTGATTTATGATAACTATGGTTACGAAACTCAAATTCTTGCGGCTTCTGTTCGTCATACGATGCATATTGTAAACTGTGCAAAAATTGGTGCAGACGTTATGACGGGACCACTTTCGGCTATTTATGGTTTGTTGAAACACCCATTGACCGACATTGGTTTGGCTCAGTTTGTTGCTGATTTCGAGAAGGGAAACAAGTAATATTTAGTATTCAGTTCCCGATAGTTATCGGGACAGTTTTTTAGCGATCAGTTAAGATGCAAATAAAAAAAAGTCCCATTTCATTGCGAAATGGGACTTTTTTAATTGAATTAAAATAATAATTACTAATTTCAAAGCCTAGTATCTGAACCTAAATTTAATGTCCTCCAGATGCTTTTTTGTCAAAATCGATACCATGACTTTTTAGAATGGCGCTTACTTTCCAAGCATAAAAAATTAAATAGGCAAAACAAGCTACACATACAATATAGCTATTTTGGATACCAATTGTTTCCGAAATCGAACCTTGAAACCAGCTAACGATTCCACCACCCATAATCATCATAATTAAGAAACTACTTCCTTGACTGGTCTTTTTTCCTAATCCGCTGATTGCCAAAGTAAAGATACAAGGCCAAAGCGTGCTACAAAACAAACCTACACTGGTTATGGCGTATATACTTACTAATCCGCTTGTTGTCATTCCGATAATCAGGGCAATAATCCCTAAACTAGAAAAGATAAATAACATTCTAGCCGGATTCCCTTTACTGGCAATATCTGCGGAAATGAGTATCAAAATGACTAATGCATAGATGTAAAAAGGAGTTAAGTCATGTTTTGCAATTGCATTTACGGCCAAGAAAACACCAAATGCTAAATAAGGAGCAATAAAACGAAGTATTTTTTGCAAACTCATATCATTGGTAAAAGCTTCTACTGCCCCAGTCCAACGACCAATCATTAAACTTGCCCAATACAATGAGATAAAAGGAGCGATGTCTTGTAGAGTATATAAGGCATTTGTTTTTATATTGATTATAGTTTCCATGTATGCAGGTAAATTACTTGCGGCAGAAACTTCAACACCTACATATAAAAAAATGGCAATCATGCCCAAAACCAATTGAGGGTAATGCAATGCTGAATTTTTTGTAGGATTACCTTCGTTTTCAATTTCTTCTACTAATTTTGGTTTGTCAGGAAGCGAAGAAAATTTTAATAATATTGCTACTAATAAAAAGGCCAAACCCAATACCAGATAAGGAATTTTTACGCTTTCGATACTCAAACTTGTAGAACCATCTACATTGGTTCCAAATATGGCATAGCTTACAATTAGTGGGCCAATTGTAGTACCCAAATTATTAATTCCACCCGCCATTGTCAAACGTTGGGAACCAGTAGAAAGAGGACCCAAAGCAATTGCCAATGGATTTGCTACAGTTTGTTGTAATGAAAAACCTAATGCAACTATAAATAAACCAGACAACATTAATGGAAATGAGTGTGTATTTGCGGCAGGATAAAAAAGCAATGTTCCTAATGCCGAAATGGCTAATCCTAAAGCTAGACCATTTTTGTATCCAATTTTGTTAACTAAATCTTCTTTAATTAAAACGGAAATAAGCATATAAATTATGGATCCTACGGTGTAAGCGATATAAAAAGCCAAAGAAACCATTTGGCTTTCCCCTTGTGACAAATTGAATGCTTTTTTGAATACGGGGATTAAGATGTCATTACTAGCAGCTACAAATCCCCAGAAGAAGAAGACGATAGCTAAAGGGATAAACTGACCCCATTTGGTTTGTGAATTTTCTGAACTCATTTTTTTTTGTTAAGGTTATTGGTTATTAATTCTTTTTGTACTTAGTTTTCCCGTAAATATATTTGTTAAGTAGGTTAAAAAAAAATTAATCAGTATTTAAATTGTTAAATTTAAACAAACAACACTTTTCATTCAACATTGTGTAAAATTTGTGTAATTGTATTGGTTAGCATGTCGTTTTTTAGATTGTCTTTTTTTACTTAAAAAGTATTTCATTCCGATTAGTTGGAGTTTTTTTCGTTTGTAAGCCACAAACAAGTCTCCTGAGAATCGAATATTCCCGACAGAACCTAATTTAAAATTAAATATCGAATTCTCAGGAGGTTAAAAGAAGTGTCTTGAAGCTGTTTTTGTAATAAAAAAGAGTAAAAATATGCTTTTAGAATTTTAAATAGTTGATTTATAGAGTTGTATTCTAAGACAAAAAAGGTTCTGGTGCGAATTGTGTGTATAAAAGTTTTCTGCCACGACCCATTGCTATGACTCTATGTTACTAAGAAAAGGTAATTTGTAAGTAGGGATTCTTAACAAATCTTAAAAAAAGGTTCAGATATATCAGGATTTTTTCTTTATTCTAAAATTCTAATTTTAACATCTTTACTATAATTTCTGCCAATGGGTAGGGTATGAGTAAGAATCTGAATTCGGTTTCCTTCAATCGATTTTACTTTGTTTATTGCGATGGTATATGATTTGTGAATTCTCATAAATTGATCTCCTGGTAATTCTTCCGATAAAGAAGTCAAAGATTTATGAGTTATATAGGCTTTGTCTATTGTCATAACTTTTATATACTCTTTCATTCCTTCAATAAATAGAATTTCAGCAACAATAATTTTGACCATTTTTTTATCTACTTTGATAAAAATATGTGGTTCTACGCGATGCACCTCCGTTTTTATATTGTTTTTTATATTGAATTCGGTAGTTATTTTATTGGCGCATTTGATAAATCGGGGTAGCGGAATGGGTTTTACTAAATAGTCTAAAACTTCTAGATCATAACTTTCGGCAGCAAATTCTCTAAAAGCAGTTGTTATAATGATTTTTGTTTTGTACTCTATAAGTCTAATTAACTCAAAACCAGTCATTAACGGCATGTTTATATCCAGAAATACAGCGTCTACGGTATTACTGTTTATAAACGCAAGAGCTTCAATAGCATTGCTAAAAGTACCAATTATTTCAAAATCAGAAAAATTATTAAAATAATTTTCCAAAACCTTTATTGCTAGTGGTTCGTCATCTACTAAAACACATTTAATTTTCATTATTTAATGGTATTTGTATGCGGATAATGTAATAATTTAACTTTATTTCTTGCTCTAACTTGTAATTAGTATCAAAAATCAACTTAAGTCTCTTTTTGGTATTGCTTAGTCCAATTCCTTTGTTTGGTTTTGATTTTTGCAAAAGTACAAAATTATTTAGTACTTCGAATTTCAATATAGAACCATTAATTATTTTGCAATTTATTTTTATTCTCAAATTATCATTGTTTACACCTCCGTGTTTGAATGCATTTTCTATAAGTGTAATAAATAATAAAGGTGGAACCTTTATATCATCTATATCCGATTCTAAATTTACAGCGACTTCGACGTTTTTAAAACGTAATTTTTCAATTTCAATATAATTCTGGATGTAATCAATTTCTTTTATTAAAGGGACAAATTTAGATTCTTTAACATCATAAAGCACATATTCCATTAATTTAGATAGTTTTATAATTACATCTGGAACTTTATTCGAGGATTCTAATGAAAGTGCGTATAAATTATTTAAAGTGTTAAAGAAAAAATGAGGTTGAATTTGAGTTTTTAAATATTTTAATTTTATTTTGGTTTGATTCTCTATTATAGATCTGTTTTTGTCTCTTTCTTTTAGCCAGATCGACATCAAATAGATAGAAGATGCAATGGCTAAAACATATAATTCGCCAATGCAAACTGCAACAATATGATTGAATTCAAAAGGTTTGTATTCTCTATTGGCTTCGGGCCAAATGTTTTCGGAAATAACATAATACGTCATTGCCGTTTTTAATAAATAGATTACTCCCAGACTCAACAATAACGCCAATGTGTATTTGAAATATTTGTACCTTAATATGTAAAGAGGAATTAATACAAATAAATTGAAATAAACCAAGGGGATGTGTAGCGAAAACTCTATGATATTTGATTTGAAAGAATAGATATAATCGTCAAAATAGGCTCCCCATCGAATAACATTTAGTAAAAAATAAATTCCCCAAAACCAGAAATGATTGGCAGGTTTTAATTTGAATTTTATTTCATTTGTTTTACTCATAGTTTAATAAGGGGATTTTCAATTTACTTTTTAGATAAAATTTCGGGTATCAAAGTCGGCTAAGATAGTTAAAATTAATTCTCAAACAGATTCTAATTCAAGGCATTCTATTTTTCTTAGTTTTAAGAGAACGATATTCAAATAAATATGATTATAGCTTTTAAATACATTCAAAAAATAGTTTTGTAATTCGGTTGATCTAAAACGATATTTCGGTCGATAAGCACTTTTTTTGTAGATTAGACTCGAATTGTTAGGGGTGTTGAATTGAGTTTAAAACTAAAAAAACTGTAATATCTTGGTTTTTATATATTTTTATATCAATTTTTATCTCTTAAATTATGAATAATTTACAAAGTACAGGTGTAGCTTTTAATTAACATTTTATTTCATAAAAAAAGCATTATGCCAATAAAAAAGCACTTATTTTAATTGATAATGTAAAAAAAACGAAGTTTGTTTGAGTATAAAAACATAAAAAAACGTTAAAAAAAACGTGTTGTTGTTTGTTTTGTGTCGTTTGTTTAAAGTTTAGAGCGGTTGGTATAATTTATTTTTTTTTACACAGCCTTAAAGATAAATTTACATCATAACTAACAAAAATAATTTAAAAATGAAAAAAATTTTTTTAATCGTAATGATTGTTTTTACCACGCAAGTTACGCTTGCACAAGTAAAAACGGTCAAAGGGATGGTTACCGATGCTGCCGGTGTTCCGTTGCCTTCGGCAAATGTTACAGTAAAAGGAGGGACAACTGGAACTTCGACAGATTTTGATGGTACCTTTACTATTGAAGCCAAAGTAGGAAGTACATTAGTAGTTTCTTATTTAGGTTCTGAAACTAAGAATGTATTAGTAGGAGAATCAAATACAATAAAAATACAATTGCGAGATGCAGGGTCTACTGCGCTTACAGAAGTAGTGGTTACTTCTTTAGGTATCAAGAAATCTAAAAAATCTTTGACTTATGCTGCTCAGGAGTTAAAAGGAACGGAGCTTACTCGTGCAAAGGATGCTAACCTAATGAACACTGTAGCTGGTAAGATTGCTGGAGTAGCTGTAATTAAGAGTTCTGGTGGTACAGGAGGTTCTTCTAAAGTTACTATTCGTGGTAATTCCTCTGTTACAAATAACAACCCATTATATGTAATCGATGGTGTACCGATGTTGAACATTGGTGCAGAACAACCAAATGATACTTTTGGGTCTCTTCAAGGAGGTAATCGTGATGGTGGTGATGTGGCTTCATTATTAAATCCTGATGATTACGAAGGAATGACTATATTAAAAGGAGCTTCTGCAGCTGCTTTGTATGGAAGCCAAGGGGCTAGAGGTGTTATTTTATTGACTTCTAAAAAAGTTAAAGCAGGGACTCAGTCTTTTAGAGCTTCTTCAAACTCTACTTTTGAAACAGCAGCATATTTGCCGAAATTTCAAAATGAATATGTTACTGCAGGTAATGAGTTTTCATGGGGTGCTAAAGGAGCTTCTAAAGATCATGTTAAAGATTTCTTTAAAACGGGTAATACTCAAATCACTTCATTTGGTTTTTCTACAGGAGCCGAACACTCAACTACATCTCTTTCTTATGCCAATACTACAGCAAGGGGGATTATTGAAGATAATACATTGAGAAAACACAACTTTAGTATTAGACAAACTGCTAAATTTTTTAATGATAAATTAACTGTTACTGCGGGAGTTAATTATGTTTCTCAAAAAATCAAT
>JAYVGE010000104.1:0-12144 GCA_043772515.1 Flavobacterium sp.
GTTTTCCTTCTTTGCTGAAAAGCGGTTTTTACGACTGTAAAAAACAATTTTTCGCTGCAAGGCAAAGTATAGTCCTCTTTTCTACGCAAACGCAAGACACCCGATTTTACTTTTGGTGGCGGAATAAAAACATTTTCATCTACTGTAAATAAATACTCGGCATGATAGAAAGCCTGTACTAGAACCGAAAGAATCCCGTAGGCTTTGGTTCCTTTCTTTTCGCAAATGCGTTGTGCCACTTCTTTCTGAAACATTCCTGCAAATTCAGGAATTTGATTGCGGTATTCTAATGCTCTGAATACAATTTGTGTCGATATATTATAAGGAAAATTACCGATTATTGCGAATTGTTTTCCGTCAAAAGTTTCATTGATATTGTATTTTAAAAAATCTTGAGAAATTATCTTCCCCTTTAATTTCGGATAATTTTCATCTAAATACGTTACCGATTCGGTGTCGATTTCGATCACGTATGTTGTGGTTGGCATGTCTAACAAATATTTTGTTAGCACTCCCATTCCTGGCCCAATTTCTAAAACAGCATCATAGCCCTCTAAGTTTAATGTATCGGCAATATCTTTGGCGATGCTTTCGTCCTTGAGGAAATGTTGCCCAAGGTGTTTTTTTGCTTTTACTTTTTCCATTTTGTTTTTTGTTTTGCCACGAAGGCACAAAGGCGCAAAGTGTTTTTATATAACTAAAAATTAAGTTTGTAAATAGCGTTTTTACCAACTATTTTTTGAATCCAAGTTCTATTTTTTTCTCGTCCCAGAGTTGTTATTTTTTCCGTTATCTCATCTTACATAGTTATTTAAAGTCGCAAATTGCGAATTCAAGATTCTCATCACTGAATTACCTAATCTAATTGCTTCTCCCGATATCGGAATAGCAATGACTCTTTTGTTACGTACTCGTCAATTCTGCTGCTGTCTACTATAAACGGAGACTGAGCACCAAAATCTGACCACTGACCACTCCTTACTAGTGTTCCGAGATCAACTCCAATTCTGTTCTAAAGGCAAGCATCTTATCTCCAAATAACTGTAAGCTTTCTTCTCGCAATCTTGGTGCGTCTTCTAGATAATACTTTTCCAAAGTAGCTTTGCTGTCTGTTGCAAATTGAGCAGAATAGGTGGTTCCTCCCATTTCTTCTTCTATCAAAACTTTTACCAGTCTTGCAGAACTGAATTTTCCTGTTGCTAAAATTTCTGGAATGTGTTTTTGTTGCATCCAGCTCAACCATTGGTCGTGCAGGCTCTCGTGTATGTTTATGGTAACGTTGTATATGATCATATTTTTTAGATTGTTTGATTTTTAGATTGTTGGCTTTTTAGACTTATCGACACATCCAACAATCTAATAATCTATTTATAAATTAGTATCTCCCCGCAATTCTCTGTATTTCTTTCGGGCATCTACAAAATAGATACTGTCTTGATGATTGAAAATAATTTTCTCATAAAATGGTTTTGCTTTTTCAGTATCTTTTAATTTTTTATAATAAATTTCTGCCGAAAAATACAACGCTTCGTCGATATAAATTCCCTCGTTGTGATGCGCTATGATTTCTTGATATTGGTTTAAAGCCAAATTATAATCGGCCGATTTTTCATAAATAGTACCCAATCGCAACAAGGTCAATGCTTCGATTTCTTGCCCTTTAAAATTTTTCAGCACCATTTGAAACTGTACCAATGCCTCTTGATTTCTATTTTGATACAACAGATAATCGCCTTTGGCAAACTGTTTGAGTGCAGTTTGAGTCGAATCGGCAACCGTATTATCATTTATCAAAAGAAAATATTCTAAGGCATCGTTGGCGATAAGTTGCGTATTTGCCGATTTCAATGCTTTGAATTGTTGCAATGCCCAAACAAAATCGGTTTTGAAATAACTGGTTCTTGCCGCTTTTAAACTGGCTTCTTGTGCCACCACATCATGCTTTAAATCTAATTCAATCTGTGAATAATACAGTAACGCTTGGTTGTATTTTTCTTCAAAAAGCAAAATATCTGCCAATTCCATTTTTGTTTGCGCAATTTCGTACGCATTGAGTGGCAACTCTAAGGCTTGCTTTATAATTGCTCTTGCTTGTTCTGGTTTCTTCAAATTAAAAGCTACAAAATGTGCTTGAATTAGTTGCAAAGATAGTGTAAAAGCATTCGTTTTGTATGTTGCAAGCAAAGCCCCCAACTCGTCATTGATACCAACAAGATCTTTTTCCTGCGCTTTCTCGATTTTCATTCTAATCAAATACGAATTGGCTTGTATCCGCTGCTGAGTATCGGTTGTGGTTTCCAAAACAAATTCCAAAATTTCCTTTGCCGTATCTTTATCCTCTTCCTCAATAGCCAACTGAGCCAGATTTACAATAGTAGAGAGCGATTCTGGATTGCGTTTGTAGATGGCTTTTTCTTGTACAAAAGCTTTAGAAAACGCTCTTTGCTGTACATAAAACCAACTTAAATAATGATTCCAAAAAAGGTCCTGATTTTTCTGAACTCTTATAATTAATGCTTTGCGCAAGGTTTCGCCAAAATTGGCGTCGCCGACATCGGTCATAAAACGAGCCAATTGATTTTGAATTAGAATTGTGCTTTGAGGATTTGAATAGGCTTCGTCTAGAAACGTCTCGATCATCTTATCGACAGCACCCAATTGACCATAAAGCAATCCTATTTGGTAATTAAAATTGAAACTCGCATTCAATTCAGCACCTATTTGATACGATTTCAAAGCATATTCTAACAATACTTTTCGCTCGAAGGCACTCGAAATACTGTAGACTTCATTCGCATTTCTCCGGATTCGATCCAAGGCTTCCTCGTATTTTCTTTGGGCTTTGGATTCTTCTTTCTGAAGTTGAAAATTATACCCCAAATCGACCAGTAAATTACCTTGTTTGTATTTGGAAAACCGTTCTTGTAGCGCTTTTTCGGCTACATCAAATTTTTGCAATTGCTGATAACAATCTACCGTTCTAAGAAAATATTGCGAATTCTGTGGCAACTCTTTTAATAATTCCTCATAACTAATTTGCGCTTTTTCGAAATCACCTTTGTCATAATAATATTGCGCTAACTCTTCCTTTTGCGAAAAAGCAAATAGTGAAAAAAATAGCATTGCGTATAAAAAGACTTTTTTCATATTAAAAGCATTCAGTGTTCGGCATTTCGTTGAATAAACAGTCTATTCGTAAAGATTTTGAAATAATGCGTACAAAATCTTTCCAAAGGCAAAAAATCTTTAAACAGCTGGGCTATTGAAATATTTTTCAACAAAGAAAAAGGGCAAAAGAACGAGGGAAATTGTACGCATTATTTCGAAACATTTACTTATCCAGATAACAATCGAAAAACCGATTACTGCTACAGAATAATTAATTTATAATATCGAAACCACAATACTTACGCAATACTTCTGGAATAACGATTCCTTCTGGAGTTTGATAATTTTCTAGAATCCCTGCCAAAACTCTTGGCAAAGCCAATGAACTTCCGTTTAACGTATGCGCCAATTGGTTTTTTCCGTCTTTGTCTTTGAAACGCAATTTTAAACGATTGGCTTGAAAAGTCTCAAAATTAGATACAGAAGAAATTTCTAACCAACGCTCTTGAGCTGTAGAGTAGACTTCAAAATCATAGGTCAAAGCCGACGCAAATCCCATATCTCCACCACAAAGACGTAAAACTCGGTACGGCAATTTCAATTCTTGAAGAATGCTTTTTATGTGTTCTACCATTCCATCAAGCGCTTGGTAAGAATTATCTGGATGTTCTACCCTAACAATTTCTACTTTATCAAATTGATGCAAACGATTTAATCCGCGTACGTGTGCTCCGTAAGAACCCGCTTCCCGACGGAAACAAGGTGTATAGGCCGTACATAAAACGGGTAATTCGTTCTCATTCAAAATCACATCACGAAACAAGTTTGTTACAGGAACTTCTGCTGTTGGAATCAGGTACAAATCGTCGGTTGCGTCATGATACATTTGCCCTTCTTTGTCTGGCAATTGTCCCGTTCCATAAGCCGAAGCTTCGTTTACCAAATGCGGCACTTGGTACTCTTGGTAACCTGCATCGGTATTTTTGTCTAAGAAATAAGAAATTAATGCGCGTTGTAACTTAGCTCCTTTCCCTTTGTAAACTGGGAATCCGGCACCTGTAATTTTATTTCCTAATTCGAAATCGATGATGTCGTATTTTTTTACCAAATCCCAATGTGGCTGTGCTCCTTCGTGCAAAACTGGAATAGTACCTTGTTCAAAAACGTTTATGTTTTCTTCGGGTGTTTTTCCAACAGGAACAATATCCGCAGGAAGATTGGGCAAAGTATATAGTTTTTGAAGTAGTTCTTCGGCAATGACTGATGCTTTTTCAGATAAATCTTTGCTTTTTTCTTTCAACAAAATTGTTTTTTCTTTTAAGATGGCCGCTTTTGATTTCTCGCCACTTTTCATCAATTCACCAATGTCTTTGGATAATTTATTAGATTCAGACAAAATACTATCTAGCTCTACTTGCGTAGCGCGACGTTCTTCGTCTAGTTGTACTACTGCTTCAACAACCGATTTGGCATCCATGTTTTTTTTTGCCAAAGCGTTGATTACTTTCTCCTGATTCTCTCTAATAAATGCGATTTGTAACATAGCGTGTTTTTTATAACTAAATATTATGGAAGCAAATTTAAGAAAATGTTTGCTAACAATGCCACAAAGTTTACATGGCGTTTGTTTTTTTGACTTTCTTTATTCTATCCGTACGAATCAATGAAATATGCATTGCTGAGACTCTAATAACAAAAAAAAAAGAAGAAAAAGAAATAAATTACAAAATAATAACGTTAGTTTTGTTTTATAAAAACCTAAACAATAAAAACAAGATGAAAAAAATCAATTTTTTAGTAGCTTTGTGCCTCGTTTCGATTGGTTCATTTGCTCAAGGTACACTAGAAAAAGGCGGATTACAACTAAACGCTGGTCTAGGAACTTCTGGTTGGGGAACTCCCGTTTATGTAGGACTTGATTACGGAGTTGGTAGCGACTTTACCATAGGAGGAGAATTATCTTATCGTTCTCAGAGCAACAACTATTACGGAAGCAAATACAAGTCTTCTGTTATTGGGATTGGTGCCAATGGAAACTACCACTTCAATCGCATTCTCGAAATGCCAAGCAAATGGGATCTTTATGCAGGTCTTGGACTTAATTATTACATCTGGAGTTACGACAATGACAATTACAAAGGAAGTGATAATTCTAATCTTGGGCTTGGAGCACAAATTGGCGCTAGATATTTCTTTAGCGACAAATTTGGACTTAATTTAGAACTAGGTGGAGGAAATGCTACCAGTGGTGGTAAAATTGGAATTACTTATAAATTCTAATTTTTTTCCAAAACAAAATAACAAAAGTGCCATTTGAAAATCAAATGGCACTTTTTTTTGTATTTAATTTCGTTGCTTAATTTTACTCAACACTACAACAAAATCATTTATACCTTAAAGCCTAGAGTTTAAATGGTGTTACAATTGACCTACTCCCTTTTAATCTCATGTCCTACAAATTCTTCTAATGCTGCAAACATATCGTCTACACAAAGCACTTGAAAATCGGGATGTGTTATCAAGAAATTAGCATTTAAAGCCATTAAACTCTCTTCGATTACAAAAAAAGTATCGTTATTAAGCAAATCCCTAGTAGGATTTACACCTTCGAGTTTCCCTTTCAGGAATTTATTGAGCTTAACATTACTCATTAGTTTAACTTTTTTGCTTTGCTGTTGAAATAATTCCAAATGTTTTTCGGCACCAATTAACGCCAATCCTTCTTCTATTAACTCATTCAACTCTTTATTCCAACTTGAACTATGCACAAATTGCGCAAAGTTACCCGCAGTATATTGAGAGAAATAATAATCTAAATAATAACTCATCAAAGCATCGTCGTGAATCAAATCGTCGTTTACGCCTTCCTCACGCATTAAATTGATTACCGAAATATTGGAGTGAATCACATCTTGAAGATTGTCACTGTTCATCGCTGTTTCTGAAATAATTATTCTGCCGAATTCCATAATTTTAGGTTTTAATACTTTTGATGCAAATTTCAGTTAAATTAAAACAGAAAAGAAATGCAAAATGATATATCTGGCACCAAATCCGCTACTCTTCTTTTTTCTGATTCATTTTTGCAACTAAAGCTTTTAAACGCAATGCTTTTTCTCTTTTCTCTTCTTGAAGTTTAGTCTTCTTTCGATTTAGCAATTTGGTATGCAAAGCCTTATTTTTGGTGTTTTTTTCGGATCCTTTTGCCATAATCTATAATCGTTTTTTGCAATATTCAAGGTAGAAAGATTCAAACTAATAGCGACGGTGATTCTATTCTTGATTCTTGTCCTGTTCAAAATTTTCTAATTCTTTTTTTACTTCTTCCAACAACTGTTTTTCGGTTGGTAAATATAAGTTGTATTTACTGGCTATGATGTTTTTATTGTTTCCGGGTAAGGAGAATTTAACTACACCATCGTTTTTATTGGCACAAAGTAAGATTCCAATCGTTGGGTTTTCGTTATCGTTTTTCTCAATTCGGTCGTAATAGTTCACATACATTTGCAACTGACCGATATCTTGATGGGTTAGTTTTTCGGTTTTGATTTCGATGATTACGAAGCATTGCAGTAACCGATTGTAAAAAACCAAATCTACGAAGAAATCATCGCCATCAATATGAATTCGTTTTTGTCTAGCGATAAATGCAAAACCATTTCCCAGTTCTAACAGAAAATCTTGCAAATGGGTAATAATAGCTGTTTCTAAATCTCTTTCGTAGTAGGAGGCTTCTCGTTTTAACTCCAAAAATTCTAAAACCATTGGGGCTTTTATAATCTGTCTGGCATCCGACGGTAATTTTTCGTTTCTAGCCACTGCCAAAACATCCTTTCTGTCGCTACTCATCAGGAGACGTTCCCAAAGACTAGTGTTTATTTGACGTTCTAATTGTCTTGATGTCCAATTATTTTTGACGCTTTCGGCAATATAAAACTCTCTTTTATCTTCATTATCAAATGCTAATAACAACTTATATTGTGTCCAATTCAATTGTGTCCGCAGTGCGGACACAATTGGAAAGGTGCGATAAAACTGGCGATACCAATTTAATTGACGGTATGAAAAACCACTACCATATTCGGGTTGCAATTGCTCTGCAAGGAATTTGATTAAATACGTCCCGTAATCTGCACGATCTTTTCCTTGTTGTTCTTCTTCAAAAATACGTTTGCCGATTGTCCAATACATAAGGGTTCGCTCGTTGTCCACTGCTCTAATGGCTTTGTCTTGGGCAGTAGCAATAATGGCTTTTATATTTGGAATTATGGATTGATTTTGAAGCATCTTGAATAAATTAATGATGTGCTTTACAAACATAGTAAAAAAAGATGTTGCTTTTAATTTTAAACTTATAGCGAAGTTCCGTTAATATATTTGTAAAGAATGGCAGGAATTAGCTCGTAATCCTTCGACTTCGCTCAGGATGACAATAAATAATTGCTTATTTTTGCACCCAATAAAATTGAGTTATGATACAGAATCCAAAAAGATATACCATTACAGCGGCATTGCCCTATACGAACGGACCTATACATATTGGACATTTGGCGGGGGTTTACGTGCCTTCGGACATTTATTCCCGCTATTTGCGTTTGCAGGGAAAAGACGTTTTGTTTGTTTGCGGAAGCGATGAACACGGCGTTGCGATTTCGATGAAAGCCAAAAAAGAAGGCATAACGCCACAGGAAGTAATTGATAAGTACGATGGAATTATTAGAAAATCGTTCTCTGATTTCGGTATTTCATTCGACAATTACTCCAGAACTTCGGCAAAAATTCATCACGATACCGCTTCTGAATTTTTTAAGAAACTGTATGACAAAGGTGATTTTATCGAGGAAGTAACCGAGCAATTGTATGATGCCAAAGCAGATCAGTTTTTGGCTGACCGTTTTGTGGTGGGAACTTGTCCCAAATGTGGCAACGAAGAAGCCTATGGCGATCAATGCGAAAAATGTGGATCTACACTAAATGCTACTGACTTAATCAACCCAAAATCGACTATAACGGGAGAAACTCCAATTATGAAATCGACGAAACACTGGTTTTTGCCTTTGGATCGTTATTCGGATTTCTTAACCGAATGGATACTTGTTGGACATAAAAATGACTGGAAACCCAATGTATATGGACAAGTAAAGTCTTGGATCGATGGCGGATTAGAGCCTCGTGCCGTAACCCGTGACCTAGATTGGGGAATTGACGTGCCAGTTGAAGGTGCCGAAGGAAAAAAATTATACGTGTGGTTTGACGCACCAATTGGTTATATTTCGTCTACCAAAGAATGGGCTTTGCGCGAAGGAAAAGAGTGGGAACCGTACTGGAAAGATCAAGATACGAAGTTGGTTCACTTTATTGGGAAAGACAATATTGTTTTTCACTGTGTGATTTTCCCAGCGATGCTAAAAGCCGAAGGGAGCTACATTTTACCAGACAATGTACCTGCGAATGAGTTCTTGAATTTGGAAGGAAACAAACTATCTACTTCTAAAAACTGGGCGGTTTGGTTGCACGAATACTTGGAAGATTTCCCAAACCAACAGGATGTTTTGCGTTATGCACTGACATCTAACGCTCCAGAAACCAAAGACAATGATTTTACCTGGAAAGATTTTCAGGCGAGAAACAACAATGAATTGGTAGCGATTTATGGAAATTTCATTAATCGTGTGGTGGTTTTAACCAATAAATATTACAACGGAATCGTACCTCAACCGAATGAATTCTCAGAAGTTGATGAACAAACCCTGACTGAATTGAAAGCATATCCAGCCGTGATTTCAAGTTCACTGGAAAGATACCGATTTAGAGAAGCTTTGGGCGAAATGATGAATGTGGCGAGACTTGGAAACAAATATCTAGCTGACGAAGAGCCTTGGAAAATGGTTAAACGGATCCAGCTCGTGTACAAACCCAAATGTATGTAGCCTTGCAAATTGCTGCAGCTTTGAGTTCTCTTTGCGAGCCATTCTTGCCATTTACTGCAACAAAATTATCAAGAATCCTAAAAATCGAATCGCCTTTAGACTGGAAAACGATAACGGATAGTTCTGATTTAATTCCTGCTGGTCATCAAATTGGGGAAGCCGAATTGCTTTTCGCCAAAATTGAAGACGAGGAAATTCAGAAACAAATTGACAAACTAGAAGCGACTAAAACAGCCAACAAAGCCGGGATTGCTTCGTCCCTCGCAATGACAACAGAACAAAAAGAATTAATTCAGTTTGAGGATTTTGCCAAAATGGATATCCGTGTAGGAACAATCATTGAAGCCGAGAAAATGCCGAAAGCCAACAAGCTCTTGATTTTGAAAGTAGATACAGGAATTGATATTCGCACTATAGTTTCTGGAATTGCCGAGAGTTTTAAACCCGAAGATATCGTTGGGAAACGAGTAACAGTCCTCGTGAATCTAGCACCAAGAAATCTTCGTGGTGTCGAAAGTCAAGGAATGATTTTGATGACCACCAATGCCGAAGGGAAATTAGTGTTCGTGAATCCTGATGCAGATGGCGTTGGGAATGGGGAAACGATAAATTAGGATATTTCATATCAGGATTACGTAGAGACGTTGCACTGCAACGTCTCTTTTGTTTTGATTAATACCAAACGCAATTACAATATAGTCTGACTTTTTTCTCCTCACCTCAGGTTTTCTCTTTTCGATAGAGGAGGGATTGGGTTATATTATAATTAGGTTTGGTATTAATGAAGAAACAATAGACAAAGCGCTGAATTCGAGTTTTAAATATTTTGAAGATGCTGTTCAATATTTTACTGCTTTACAATCTAACTGCTCAATAATTATAACTAAAAACGGAAAAGACTTTAAGCATTCTACAATTCCAATTATGACAGTTGAGGAGTATTTAATACCAAACGCAATTACAATATAGTCTGACTTTTTTCTCCTCACCTCAGGTTTTCTCTTTTTGATAGAGGAGGGATTGGGTTGTATTATAATTAGGTTTGGTATTATTTGAAAGAACATCATAATTTTTTTGAATCTATTTGTTACTTGGCTACAAAAAAAATCCCAATTTTCTAAATTTAGAAAATTGGGATTTTTTGTTATTTATCTTAGATTTGCACCTAGTTCGGTTTCAAAGTTCTTCTGTAACTTATTCATGATCTTATCAATTTGAATATCTTCCAAAGTTTTCGAATTATCTTGAATGATAAAGCTTAAGGCATATGATTTTTTGTTTTCGGGAAGATTTTCTCCTTCATATACATCAAATAAATTAATGTCTTTCAAAAGTGATTTTTCGGTTTGTCTTGCAATGGCATAAATACTATCGTAAGTTACGTTTTTATCAATAAGCAAAGCTAAATCTCTACGTACTTCTGGGTACTTCGGAATTTCGGCATATTTAATTTTGCTAGACATCATTTTTAATACCAAAGACCAATTAAAATCGGCAAAAAACACTTCTTGCTTGATACCAAAATGCTTTAAAATTGATTTTTTTACGGTTCCTAATTCTACCAACACCTCATTTCCTATGGCAATAGCGATTCCTTCTGCAAAAATAGCATTGGTCAAAGGTTGGTGTATTACTTTTACAATTCCCAATCGAGACAAAATAGCATTTACATTTCCTTTAAACGAAAAGAAAGTCGAAGCCAATTGTGGATTTGTCCAGTTTTCTGGGTTTTTATTTCCCGTAACAAGTAGGCTTAAATGTTTGTGCTCTTCGTAACCGGAGAGAAATTTATGATATGTTTTTCCAAATTCAAACAGTTTTAAATCCGATTTCTTACGATTAATATTATAAGAAACAGCCTCCAAACCAGAGAAGAGTAAGGATTGTCGCATTGCTGCTAGATCACCACTCAAAGGATTGAGCATCATAACATTATGTTCTTCTTTTAGCGAATCTGAAAGAGAAATATAAGATGCGGTTGTCAACGAATTGGCCATCATTTCATGAAATCCTTGCGAATTTAATTGTGTGGCAATACTATTTTGAATTTTGTAATCTTCATTTCTAGGGGAGTTGGCAACGGTAGCATTTAGTTTTTTAGAAAAATTGATATTGTTGTAACCATAAACTCTTAGAATTTCTTCAATAACATCGATTTCTCTTTGCACATCGACACGGTAAGCTGGAATGGTTAAACCCAATCCTGCGTCTGAAACACTATTTATTTTAATTTCTAGAGAGGCCAAAATTTTCTTGATTGTATCTTTCGGCAATTCTTGTCCTATAATTCTGGCTACATTACTAAAATTTAAAAATACAGGAAAATCTTCAATTTTCTTCTGATAAATAGTAACAACATCCGAAGTGATTTCGCCTCCGGCAACTTCTTGAATTAAAATGGCGGCGCGTTTTAAGGCGTATTCTGTAATTGTAGGGTCAATTCCTCTTTCAAAACGAAAAGAAGCATCGGTATTCAACTGATGTCTTTTGGCCGTTTTACGAATACTAACGGGATTGAAATAAGCACTTTCTAAGAAAATAGAATTGGTGCTTTCGGACACTCCGGATTTTAGTCCGCCAAATACACCCGCAATACACAAAGGCCCTTTTTCGTCACAGATCATTAAATCTTCTTCGTGCAATGTTCTTTCTACAGCATCTAGAGTTGTAAATTTTGTACCAGATGGTAGCGTTTGTACAATTATTTTTCCATTTATCTTAGAAGCGTCAAAGGCGTGTAGGGGTTGACCTAAATCATGAAGTACATAATTGGTGGCATCAACAACATTGTTTTTAGGGTTGATTCCTATGGCTTTCAAGCGATTTTGTAACCATTCTGGCGAATCTTTTACGGTAATTCCAGAAATGGTTACACCACAATATCTCGGAGCCAACTTTATATCTTTTACATCAATATCAATCTTCAAAGTTCTCTTGTCAACTCTAAAATTACTTACAGAAGGGGTAATCATTTCTGCATTAATACCATTTTGTAACAAACCCGCTCTTAAATCACGAGCTGTGCCCAAATGACTCATGGCATCGGCACGGTTTGGAGTTAATCCTATTTCGAAAACTTCATCATTTTCAATCTTAAAAACGGTAG
>JAYVGE010000105.1:0-4714 GCA_043772515.1 Flavobacterium sp.
CATTTAGCAAACTAGGCGAAAAAAGCCCTTAAAAAGCCCCTCAACTAAGAATGTTGAGGGGCTTTTTTCGTTTAGTTTGTGCTGACTGAGTGCCCCATATTTAGGATTACTCTATAGGGAGATTAGTAGCTTTTTGGTTTCTTGGCAAAACCTCAATGGGATTAAGTCTTACAGCGATTTTATTGACATAATTTTATGATTCCAAAAGATACTTTTTCATTGTTTTTTTAAGTTGTCATTTATAAAAAATGTACGTATTCTTTATCGGTATCGGATTCACCCACAAGGTATTAGTTCAACACCACAATAATGCTATTATTAATTCCTTTTTTTGCATTTTTTACCAATCTTGCGTCTAGTAAATGGCAATAGTACTTTTCTTGCTCACATTTCAAGTCTTCCAACTTCACCGCACACGCTGAATAATCAATACAATTCCATCGTCAAAGTCCTTTCAAGTTCAATAACTTTGATAAAATCAAACTCGTTACCTAGACTTAATACGTAATTTATTTTTATTTTTAGAATACCTAAAAAAATCAATTAGATAAAAGAGCAACTCGTTTTTAGAGTTGCTCTTTTGATAAAATACGCAATTACAACCTACTGTGTTACATTAAAAAAAGTATATTCTAATTTAAGGTAAACGCCATTGGGAGCAAAACGATCCATAGTACTGTACACTTGTTGCTTGTATGCCAAATTTATTGCAGCTTGACTGTTGATAATAAACTGTACCGAAGGCACAAAATCGAGATACGATTTTCCTGTACCATTAAGCCTTTGCCCTAAAAATTCTGACATCAAATTGATGTTAGTCTCTTTGTAGTTTGAATATTTATTGGGATGCATTAACCTTCCAAACGACAAGGTATAATTTATTGCAGACTCATTTTGTTTCTTTGCAAAATTCGAATTAAGTAGGTTATTTTCTGATTTCTCATAACTAATGGAGCTACTGATGGCCAATTTATTTATTAATTGTGTGGCAACAATTCCTGTTTCGAATCCCGAATTGTTACCATCTACATCAATTTCTTCTTGAGGCATAGGTCTATTATTGAGACTGTATCTTCCGAAAGCAGCCATCCGAAAATGACTGTGAAAATCATCAACCGAGAAAAAACGGTATTTAGCATACAAACTCCCACCATCAATATTAATTTGACCACCTCCATTACTTACAAAAAAATTAGCATGAACCATCCAGTTCTTACTAATTCCCCACATTACTTCTGGAATCAATTTATAATTGTAGCCGTCTCCGTCTTTTTCTTTCATCAGAGACTGCCCTACCCTTGTACCAATAGACCCTGTTGGCATATTACTGGCGGGTTCGGTCATGACAAAAAGTTCTTGAGACCTCGCCTGAAGTCCAAAAATTAAGACAGATAGTAGTGTAAATATTCTCATTTTGATACAATTTTTAGGTGATAATCATTTTCATTTGAAGTATCATAAGTAGTGTATTTAGTAAAAGCTTTTTGTTGCTTTTTGAACTCTTTTTGTAACACATACCCTTTGTCGAGTATCTTCACTTTCGTTTCTCCTTGCAATGTTTGCGTTTTGGCATCTACAAAAATTAATGTGTAATTTTCTTTTTCAAGAATTGTATTTTCTCCTGTTATTAAAGCATCAAAAGACATTGTGAGCACCATTGAACCCACAAAAAATCCTGCTTTTTCTACACTTTCTTTTAATACTTTGGGAGCAATTGCATTCCCTTTTTTAAAATATACAATAAAGGTATTGGTATTTAAATCTGTACTCACACTATCGACTTCGACAAGTTTTTTGAACTGTTTGTTTATGGCATTCGAACACATCGAGCAGGTAAGTCCCGTCGCTAGTACTTCGGCTTTTACAATCTGAGCTGTTACTTGTTTGCTTATTCCAATAATCAATATTAAAATAAACAGTGTTTTTATAGAGAATAGTTTCATTTTATTTTTTTATATTATTTCTTATTTCTTCTTCTGTCGGATTAATCGCTATTAACTTTCCTTTTCCATCAAAAAGATATGACGCAGGTAATTGTTCTACTCCAAAAAGCACAGCAGATTTGGCATCAAATCCTTTTGGATCATTTAGTTTATAGAAAAGTATTTTGTCTTTTTCTATAGCCTTTAACCATTTATTTTTGTCGGTATCTATCGAAATTCCAATAATTTCAAAGGAAGTTCCTCCCAATTCATTATAGAGCGAAACCAATTTTTTGTTAGCAATTCGACAAGGAGCACACCAAGAAGCCCAAAAGTCAATCAAGACTGTTTTTCCTTTGAAAAAAGTTAAATTTACATCTTTGTTATCTGCGCTTTTTAGTGAAAGTGAAGGCAAATCTGCTCCTATTTTTAATTGTGCATTGGCTATCGATACTACAAACAGCAAACACAGTACTATTCTTTTATTTTTCATTATTTTAAAGTTTTAAACAGCATCTGTACAATCGGTTGTAGGTTTACAACCAACTTTCTATTCTACTTCTGCCTCGATTGACTCATGTTAGAAATTTAATTTTTGACTTATTTACAAATCATCAATTTGTAGCCTCTTTTTTGTTTTTAGCTGTTTAAAAAAGGAAGGTGTTAAGCCTGTCGTTTTCTTAAACTGATTACTCAAATGTCCCACACTACTGTAATGGAGTTGAAAAGCAATCTCACTCAACGAAAGTTCGTCGTAAACCAATAGCTCTTTTACTTTTTCTATTTTTTGAGCTATATAATATTTTTCGATTGTTGTTCCTTCCATTTCCGAAAACAAATTGCTCAAGACATTATATTCTTGTTGCAACTGAACACTTAAATAATCGGACAAATTGGTTTTTAAGTCGATATCCTGATGATGTACAATTGTAATTATTTTATTTTTTATACGCTCAATTAACTGACTCTTTTTGTCTTCGATTAATACAAAACCCAGAAGATTTAAGTTCGATTTTAGACTTACACTTTCTGTTTCTGTGAGTGGTTTTTCTAGCTCTACTTCACCTAGCTCTATTGCAATTGGGTGAAGTCCGAGTTTTTCTAACTCAGACTTCACTGCCATCTTGCAACGGTTACAAACCATATTTTTGATATAAATTTTCAATTCAAAAACTATTTTATGGTTTCTTCTATTCTTCCGCAACTCATCATTTTCGAACCATAATAAGGATTCTTGACACTACTTTCTTTACTAAGCCAATTTGCTCCGCCTTTATACATCGGGCAATATTGGTAATAAACTGGAGATCCCGTTTTTGAAACTTTGATTAATGCATACACATTTTTTGATAGAGAAATAAAACGACCGCGTTGGTGTTCTATATCATTAGTATTCGCAATGTGTTCTGTATCCTCTTTCAATTGAGACATTACTTTCATCCAAACTGCATGTTCTTGACTGTTTAGTTTACTCATCTTAACGCCACTTATTGCTGTTAGCATTTTTTTTGCTTGCGCTGATGCGAAAATTCCATCAGTAACAACCAAGGCATCTTTTACTGAAAAATAACTATCAAAAAAAGCTTTTAACTGGTCTTCAACCGCATTTTCAGTAGCAAAAACCGAAGATTCTGTAGCATTTACAGTTGTTGCAACCGCAGTTGTACTTACAGGTCTCTCGTACTGGCAACATCCATGAAGATTCGAATACATCGCATCTGGAGCACGAAAGGCATCACTATCATACCCCATCAAAGCAATACGTTTCAGGATTTCGTTCCCATTCGTCTTTTTAGAATCGTAAGTAAGTGTTGCCATGCTGGTTGCTTGGTCCCAACTTAGCTTAGACTCCTTTTTTATATTTCCTGCTTTTTCAATATTACTTTTACACATACCGCAGTTTCCGTATACTTTTACGGTTTCGGTTTTTGTGTTTTTTATTTGTGCTTCACTTACCGTGAAACAAAGCATTGCCACAATGGCAATAACTATTTTATTTATAGATTTCATCTTGATATTTTTTATTAATTAAAGTCCCGCACTTTATAGCTACGACAATTTTGAACCGAAAAGTTCTATTTGTTCCTGTTATATAAGAAAATAGCCAATTGCTTTGTAAAGTTAAAAAAATGCAATGCAATCCAGATTGAACCGATGGTAACAATGGTCTGAATACTAATTGAGAGATAAATTGCATAAAATAATTTAGCTTAAACTAAATATAGTTCTACTAATTTTTACAAAACAAATTGCAATTGAACAGAAAATGGGCTAGCAATAAATAAATTTAGCTTATTTTAGGTATAAACCAAAGAGATAAGAAACCAGAAGAAATAGTGGCATCTTTATCGTAAAATGTTTGTTTTTTAGAATATAAAAAAACAAACTGGCATTCAAAATCTTGGACAGAAACCAAAGTCAGATTAAAACAACTCGGGACTGGGCAAGACCCCTTGCATTTTCCGTCACAATTAGATTTTTTCTCATTTTCAGACTTTTCTTTTTTGCAACAGTCCTTTTTGTCTTCTTTTGAAGAAGTCTCACAGCAAGAATGACTTGATATTTTTTTACACGCAAAAGTCTGCATTGGCATCATCAAGAAACCAAACATAAACAATAGTATTATGTAAAACCTTTTTGTCATTACTTTTTTATAATTAAGAGCAAAGGTAAATAATTCTTAAATAATTTAAAGTAATCTTTATTATAAAATTAACATGCTGCAAAAAAACATTCCCACAAAGAATAATAAAAAACAACCACCTACACTACAAGTAGTTACAAATATATTG
>JAYVGE010000106.1:0-4703 GCA_043772515.1 Flavobacterium sp.
CGGGTCAAAAGGAGCATCCTCTAGCAGCAACAAATGCCGAATTTACTTACGTGAATGGTGGTGATAAACTCGATGCTAACACCAAATTGAAAAGAGCCGATTTCTGGTTTATAAAGAAAAAAATGAACAATTTTGTAAACAATTTGTCATTTTCGTTCGATTTAGATCCTGTAAAATTAAATGTGGGTTACTATTATTCGAATTGGACTTCAAAACATTATTGGAACTGGAATAGCTATTTAGTAACAGCTTCTGACCAACCAAGATTAGTGAATCTTAAAGACGTTTCTTCCGGGGCGAATTATACTTACAATGGAGTATCGCAAATAACTTGGTTAGAAAGAGATGCTCAAATAAACGGAAAAGTAAATGCTTTTTTTGCCGATGCTGATATTAAAGCTACCGATGATTTAAACTTTAATGTTGGGTTTAGATATGATGCCGATACGTATTCGGGTTATAGAGATAATGCTAGTTTTTTCTCGACCAATTTGGGAGTGTTAACCAATAGCTATGCCGATGATAAAATAACAACGATTGATGGAAAACCTTATACCTTTTGGACGTATAATCTAAATGAATTATCTTATTCTTTTGCGGCAAACTATAAATTAAATGATAAGATGGCTGTTTATGCTCGAGAGAGTCACGGTTTTAGAGCTCCAATTGAAGAGTCTTTTTATGACAATGCTTCCGATTTAAGTAAATTAAAACCAACCAAAATAGATCAATTCGAATTAGGATATAAAGGAGCTTTAGGTAATTTTAATGTAATTGCTTCTGGATTTTTAATGAATTTGAGTAACATTGCCTATCAAGATATTGGCGTTGGTGGAGCCTCCGAAGGAAAATTTGCCGATGTTCAAAATATGGGTATGGAAATAGAAGTTACGGCAAAGATGGATAGATTTCATTTGGCTTTTAATGGAACTTTTCAAAATCCAAAATACAAAAACTACGAAGGAAGTCAAGCTGTTTTGAATGGAAATACAGCGCGTAGAATTCCTAAAATGTATTACACAATTAGACCCGATTTTAATTTTACAAAACAATTAAACGGGTACGCCAAATTTTCTTATTTTGGTAAAAAATACCAAGATATCGAAAATAAATATGAGTTGCCATCTTACAATGTCCTTGATTTAGGGCTTTCCTATAAAATTAAAAAATTACGTTTTGGAGTAGATGCAACCAACGTTTTTAACACTATAGGACTGACCGAAGGGGATGGAGACGCACCAAATGATGGAGATGTATTCTTTGGTAGATCAATTTTAGGTGCTGCAATTAGAGGATCTGTTTCAATCGAATTTTAATTTTTTTTGTATTAGTTAGTTCAACCAAATGCTGTTTTATTGACGGCATTTGGTTTTGTATTACATTCGTCAGAGAATCGAATAACGCTAGATTTACTGTGTACAAATAAGAAATAAACGAACAATCTTATCGCTTCTGTCGAAATGCGTAGGACTGTAAATGGATCGCAATTAAACCATAACTTAAAGACATTGAACGAAAGAGAACAAGCGAAGCAATTCTATGTTCCATCAAAAAATAAATAGTATCTATTGTATGAAAAATTCAGGAATAAAAACCGCCCTTTATATCAATTATTTTGTGTTTGCTATCTTGTTAAATAGCGTAGGAATTGTAATTCTGAAAGCTCAAAAAAATTACGGAGTAAACGAGTTGCAAGCAAGTGTTCTTGAAGCTTTTAAGGATTTGCCTATTGCAATTGTTTCCTTTTTAATCGCTTCTTTTTTACCAAGAATTGGGTACAAAAAAGCCATGCTCGTAGGGTTGGCATTGGTAACTGTTGCTTGTATTGCTATGTTTTATGGTAATTCTTTTAATTATGCAAAACTACTTTTTGCTACCGTCGGAGTATCCTTTGCTCTGATAAAAGTTTCGGTCTATTCACTCATTGGTACCATAACCCAAAATCAAAGAGAGCACAATGTACTAATGAGCAGTATTGAAGGGGTTTTTATGATAGGAATTGCCTTGGCTTATTTTTTGTTTCCTGCATTTAATAATGATGCAAATTCAAACTCTTGGCTCAATGTCTATTTAGTTTTGGCTTTGTTGTCTTTGCTTTCATTTTGTTTTTTGTTTTTTACAAAAATAGAGAAACCCGTAATTATTTCTGAAGCAAACTTAGCAGATGATTTCATACAGATGTTTAAATTAATGACAAAATTATTGGTTATTGTCTTTGTTATAAGTGCCTTTTTATTTGTTATGATCGAACAAGGTATCATGTCTTGGTTGCCAACATTTAATGATAAAGTACTCCATCTGTCCGAAAACATGAGTATAATGATGGCGAGTATTCTTGCAATTTCATTAGCTATAGGGCGTATCCTTGCCGGAGAAATTACAAAAAAAATAAATTGGATTTGGGTGCTTAGTTTTTGCATCATAAATGCGATGTTCTTGGTGGTTTTTGTTCTTCCCGAAACCGTAGGATTGAATGCGGTAACCATCGATTCTCTTGCCGATGTTCCATTAATTGGATATGCCTTTCCGCTTGTAGGGCTCTTTATCGCTCCAGTCTATCCTTTGCTTAATTCGGTTATATTGAGTGCTTTGCCCAAAAGCAAGCACAGTGCAATGACAGGATTAATTGTAGTTTTCTCTGCTCTTGGTGGTACATTGGGTTCTAGAATTGTTGGCTGGTTGTTTCAGAATAAAGGACCAGAGAATGCATTTTATTATACCTTAATTCCGATGACATTGTTATTGGTGTCCTTTTTTGTTTTAAAGAAAATAACGACTAAAAATGAAATTTAAACTAAATATAAATCAAACGCTTCAACGGTTATTAGCTCAGGAAGATACAGACGGCGATAAAAAAATAACCATTGACGATCAAGGGCCTAAAAGCTTTTTATTGGAAGATCAAAACGGAAATTCGCTATGCATCAAAGGAACGTATCACCTTTCTAATTTATTGCAAGAATTGGCTTTGGCAAAAAAAAATGAAACCGAATTTACCGTAATAAATAGCTCGGTAATTATTGAAAGCCCCGTAAATCGTATTTCTAGAAAAATAAAAACCCTCTATTGGCAAGGGCTCACTCGTACTATTGATGCAGAAGGAGTTCTAAAAATAATAGAAGATGAAAAAACGCAAAATGCAATTTCGTATTTGTATGTTCCCGCAAAAGATTTGTTGGCTTTGACGTATTTTAAAGAACTAGAAAAAAATATTCCAGAACTAAAAGTTGTGGCATTAGCAGAAGATATTTCTTCTGAATATGAGTTGACATTAAACAAAAAACCAGGCATTTTAGCCTTGGCTTTGCATCAAGAAAAGGAACAAACTAAGGGTGTTGCTTTTGTGGTTCCAGGCGGTCGATTTAACGAAATGTATGGTTGGGACAGTTATTTTATTGCAATGGGGCTTTTATTAGATGATAAATTAGATCTGGCTCTTGCAATTGCCGAAAATTTCAAATACCAAATCGACCATTATGGCAAGATTCTCAATGCCAATCGAAGTTATTATCTTACTCGTACGCAACCACCATTGTATTCGTCTTTGCTTGTGGCTATCGTAAAAAAAGCAAAGCCAGAAAATTCGTGGATCACCAGACATCTTATCACCGTGATCAAAGAATACCAAACAGTTTGGATGCAGGAAGGAAAAAGACTTTCGGATAATGGACTCAACCGATATAAGGCAGAAGGAATTGGACTTCCGTTTGAAGTTGAGACAGGTCATTTTGATGATATTCTAGAAATATATGCCTTGAAGTATAATATGCCTTTGCGTGATTTTGAGAAAAAATATCTCGAACGAGAAATAACGGATCCAGAATTGGATCATTATTTTGTTCATGATCGTAGCATGCGAGAAAGCGGGCATGACACAACCAATCGTTTGGTTAATGTTTGCGCCGATTTGAATACGATCGATCTCAATAGCTTGCTTTATAAATACGAAACCGATATTGCTTTTTTGATAGAGAAGGAGTTCGAAAATCATTTTCAATATGATAAAAACATAGTTTACTCAAGTGAGTATTGGAATAAAAAAGCAGCTTTTAGAAAAGAAAAAATTGACAAATGGTGTTGGAATGAAAATAAAGGTATTTATTTTGATTATAATTTTAGTACACAAGAAGCACATCAGTTTGAATCGGCTACTACTTTTTATCCGCTTTGGGCAAAACTCTGTAGTGCTGAACAAGCCGATATTTTGGTAAAAAAAACATTGCCAAAATTTAAATTAAAAGGAGGAATTGCAGGAAGTACCAAAGAAGCCATTGCAACTATCGATGTCAATTCTCCACAACGCCAATGGGATTATCCTTTTGGATGGGCGCCACATCAAATATTTTTATGGGAAGGTTTATTGCATTATAATTATATAGAAGAGGCTCAGGAAATGGTTTACCGTTGGTTGTGGCTTATTACGAGAAATGCCGTAGATTATAACGGTACCATTCCCGAAAAATTTAATTTAGAAACAAGTTCTCATAAAATTTTTGCCGAATATGGTAATGTAGGCACAGCTTTCGATTATATTACAGAAGAAGGTTTTGGTTGGATGAATGCTTCGTATCAATTTGGGTTGAGTATTTTAAGAACAGACTTAAAACAAGAATTAGAAGAATTGACAGATCCAGATTGTTTGTTTTTGTAGCGTTTCAAACCCTTTCAGAGTTCTAAACTCTGAAAGGGTTAAATAAAAGAAA
>JAYVGE010000107.1:0-4699 GCA_043772515.1 Flavobacterium sp.
ATTTGCAATTGATGTACCCTTTGTTGTACTTCGAATGAAGTCGAATCAAGATTTGCAATTAGATCGACACGATGCTCCTGATTGAATCGAGACATAAAAGTGGTAATAATAGCGATTCCAAAAGAGCCCCCCAATTGCCGCATCATTCCGGTAAAAGCCGCACCTTCGCCGATACTTTTTCCTGTAAGCGTCGATAAAGATAAGGTAGTAATAGGCACAAAAAGCAGCCCTAATCCGACTCCTCTTAAGATTAACGGCCAAAAAAGATGGTCTACACCAGAATCTGGAGTAATTTCGGATCGAATCCAAAAAGTGAATCCAAAAAATAGTAAAAAACCTAAAGCAACCAGATAGGCTTGTGGTATCCCGCGCTGAATCATTTTACCAATAAAAGGCATCATAATTCCTGTAGTAATCGAACTTGGAATTAGTAACAATCCTGCATCTGTAGCACTCCAACCCAAAACAGATTGGGTGTAAATCGGAATAATAAAGGTAGAACCATACAAACCAAATCCAAGGATAAAACACATAATGGTTCCAATTTTTAGATTATTGTCTTTCAATACTCTCAAATTTACAATGGGATGCTTATAAGTAAGCTCCCTCCATATAAATAAGAGGAGTCCAAAGACAGTCACGGTACTCAACGTCACGATCAATCCGTCGTTGAACCAATCGTCTTGTTGTCCGTGCTCCAGTACAAATTGCAAAGAACCAATAAATGAAGCCAAAAAGAAAATCCCCCACCAATCGACTTGATTGGCTTTGAGTTTGGTACCATATTTAGGACTTTTTACAAAAGTAAGTGTGAGTAAAGCTGCAATAATTCCTAGCGGGATATTGATATAAAAAATATAAGGCCACGAAAAATGGTCGACAATATATCCTCCCAACGGAGGCCCTAATGTTGGCCCTACAATAACTCCCATTCCGTAAATGGCTTGTGCCATTCCCCTTTTGGCAACAGGATAAATTTCTGTAATTATGGTTTGAGAAGTAACCAATAGCGCTCCTCCTCCTAATCCTTGTATAAAACGAAAAGTAACCAATTCCCAAATATTAGTAGCATTACCACACAAAAAGGAGGCCATCGTAAAAATAATGATAGAAACTGCAAAATAGTTGCGTCTCCCGAATTGTTGCGACAACCAACTCGTCATCGGAATAACAATTACGTTGGCAATAGCATACGCCGTAATTACCCACGCCACATCGGTTAGAGTTGCCCCTAGACTACCCCTCATGTTGTTTAATGCTACGTTTACGATAGTGGTATCTACAATTTCCAGCATGGCACAAAGCACACAGGTAATTGTAATAATGATTCTCTTAAATCCGTATTCTATCAAATCGTCTTCTCCCGCTTTTACCATTTTGGTTTTTCTTCAATTTAAAATTTCTATATTAAAATTCAATTGTATCTATAATTCAATCGCTTCTAGAATTTTTTATTTTAAATGTACATCAACAGCTACATTCATCCCTGGACGAAGTAATTTTATTTTTTCGGGGTCGTTAGATTTGTTTAAACTAATTTTTACGGGTAATCGTTGTATTGTTTTTACAAAATTTCCGGTAGCATTATCTGGCGGAAGCAATGAAAATTTTGACCCCGTTGCTGGAGAAAAAGAAGTTACTGTACCTTCAAAATCATAATCAGGATAAGCGTCGGCCTTAATAGTTACTTTTTGTCCGATTATCATTTTATTCAATTGGGTTTCTTTAAAATTGGCTACCACCCAAGCTTCTTTGTTATTAATTATATAAAACAAAGACTGACCTGGCTGTACCAATTGACCTGGTTGAATATCAATTTTAGATACCTGACCATCAATAGCAGCAGTGATAACAGTATAGGACAAATTAAGTTTTGCCGTTTCGAGCATGGCATTAGATTTCTTTATATTGGCAGCTGCAACTTCTGTTTGTTTGTCTGTAACTTTAGATTTAGCTACAAGAACCGATTTTTGGTACACGCTCGATTTTTCTTGTTGTTGCAACGTACGAACCTGACTTTCTGCTTCTTGCTTTGCAGCCAAAGCCTGCTCATATTGCTGTTTGGTGATCGAATGGTTTTTGTATAAGTTGTCATAGCGCACATAATCGTTGGTGATACGACCCAATCGAATTTTTGCCATTTCGATGTTTCCACCAGCAGATTGCATGTTGGCATCCGATACCAATACATTGGCGAGGGCACTCCCAATGTCTGCTTTTGAAACTTCAAAACTACTCTCGGCAGCAACCATGGCGGCGTTTGCTTCGTCAATTTTCAACTCAAAATCTCTTTTGTCGATGGTAAATAAAGTATCTCCTTTTTTTACAAAATCATTATCCTTAATATACACTTTACTAACATATCCCGAAACTTTAGGAATAATTGGATTCATATTTTTTTCGATCTGCGCATCGTCTGTTTGCTCATGAGCCAAAGAATGCAGATATTTCGAAATTCCGTAAGCTCCACCTAAAACTACTAATGTTACTAGGATAATTATAAATCGTGTGTTTGTTTTTTTCTTTTCCATGTAAATAAGTGATTATATTTTTGTCCCAGCTATCGGGTGGTTGAAGGTTTGTGTTAGTAATCCTGTTGCAGAAAGCAACTCGTAATATTTTTGAATAACATTTGCTTTAGCCAAAGCTTGGTTAATTTTTGAACTTAGTTGTTCTACATCGGCTTCGAGTAAATCATTGGTATCAGAAAGCCCGTTGTCGTATTTATCTTTTATGATGCGATAATTTTCTGTGGCTTGTTCAACCGCTTCATTGTAAACGTTTTTTTGTTTTAAAGCCAAATCATAACTTTGCATAGAATGATGCACTTGAATTTTAATATAATCGGTAAGTATTGCTTCTGAATACTGAACTTCTTGAGCTTGACTTTCGGCGATTTTTACTATTGAACCATTTTTGAGAATATCGCTTAGGTTATAAGACAATCCAACGCCCAAATACATTGCATTTTGAATGTTAATCGCATTTTTTATATCTATTGCTGTGTAACCACTAAGAAGTGCAATCGAAGGGTAATAAGCCGATTTTGCTATTTTTATGTTGGCTTGACTTGCTTTTCCTTGAAAACGAACGGCTTCTAAATCTTTGCGATTGTCTATCGCTTGTTGTTCATTTGTTGGAATATTATTCATCTGAAAATTGACAAAATCACTTTCGACAACCACTAATTGTGTTTCAGGATCTAGTTTTAAAAGGGTGACCAAATAAAAATTGACTACATTCAAATTAGTAGTAGCTTCGTCGATAGACAACTGTATTTTGGAAACTTGCAACTGCGATTTTAGTAAATCATTTCTAGGGATAATTCCGTTTTTTTCTAATGCAGAAAAATCGACTACCCGTTGTTGAGCTCTTTTCTGATTTTCCTTTAATAGCTCAACTGTTTTTTGGGCTTTGTACAAATTGGCATAGTTTTCGACCACTTTCAAAGCAATTTCTTCTTTGGTTTGTATTGCCGTTGCTGTTTCGGCTTGATACAAATTATCATATACCTTAATGCTATTTTGTATTTTAAAACCGCTAAAAACAGGAACATTAGCCGTAATTTGTCCTACCATCAATTGATTTACAATCGGAAATATTGGAGCATTGGCACCTGAGTTTCCATTAAGGTCAATCTTGGCATTTGTTAATCTCTGGTACTGTCCAGAAATCTTCAAATCAGGATATTGCTTGTTTCTTACCGATTGTAATTCTTGTTTCTTTGTGGTCATTTTGGTATTGGCCAAAGTAACTTCATTACTTTTGGACCAAGCCAAATTTACAGCATCTTCGAGCTTTAAATTTGTTTTATCTTGGGCTTCTATGGTTGAAATTCCGATAAGGAAAATCCCAAATAGTAGTATTGGACTAACGTTCATATATTAAAAGGGCTTTTATTGTTTGTTGAATATGCTTTGTCAAACTGGTTTTTATGTAATTGTTGTATAAAGCTTCGGTGTTCAGGTTTAATAAATTTTCGAAGAAGCTTTTGTTCATATGAAAATGAAAAAATGTTCCTAGAATTGTTGGAGTGATTAGCGGAATAACAACGTCTTTCCTAAAAATTCCTTTCTTTTGTCCGTCTTGAATAATCATTTCTAAGGATTTGAGATTTCCTTTTTTTAATTCTGAAAAAGCTTCGAGGCTAACATCTCGTTTCTTGGCCGAAAATTCGAAATGTAATATTTTATAAATACCCCTATTACAGTTAATTCTATTAATATAAAGTTCAATTAACTTATTTATCTTATCAATAGGTTCAAGATCTTCTTCTAATAAGTTTTCTAGCTGAAATTTTAAATCAGAGGTTCTGTGGATAATCAAGGATTCTAACAATCTCTCTTTCGAACCAAAATAATAAGATACCATAGCGATATTTATCTTAGCTTCTTTGGCTATGTTCCGTATCGAAGTTCCGTCAAATCCTTTTTCTGCAAACAGCGTTTCGGCTACTTGAAGAATTTGAATTTGTTTGTCGTTAAAATCAGTTTTCAAGGATTTTTTTTTAATTAAAAGCAAATTTAAACAACTGTTTAATTTAAACAAACGTTTAATTTATTTTAACATTTTTTTAACACCTAAAACCTTGTAGGAGTATTGTTGAAAAAAGTTGCTTTGCAGGTTTTTGATGATTCAAACCAATGGAAGACAATATTATACCAAACGCAATTACAATATAGTCTGACTTTTTTCTCCT